>DASVUW010000391.1:0-7066 GCA_036386845.1 Allosphingosinicella sp.
CCTCCCACCGCTTCGCGGCGGGCCCCTCCCTCTCCCCTACTGGGAGAGGGGTTGTCAGTCCCTCTCCCTGCAGGGGAGAGGGACACGCAGCCCGCGCAGCGGGGTGCGAGGGTGAGGGCAGTGCGGCGCGTATGGCGATGAGCACGCCGTCCAGATTCTCGTTTATCTCGTTGTTCCAGAAGCGGAGGGTGCGCCAGCCGAGATGGGCGCAGGGGCGCTCGCGCCGGGCGTCGTAATCGGCGTTGTCGGCGTGCTGGCTTCCGTCAGCCTCCACCACGAGCCGGGCGTCTGGGCAGGCGAAGTCGGCGACGTAGCCTGCCAGCAACATCTGCTTTCGGAACTTGGCGCCGTTCAGGCGGCGGTCGCGGAGATGTCCCCAGAGAATTCGCTCCTGCGGAGTCATTTCGCGGCGAAGCTGGCGGGTGCGCTCGAGCTTGTCGTAGCCGGGGGGTCGTCTCACTTGCCCTCACCCTCCCACCGCTTCGCGGCGGGCCCCTCCCTCTCCCCTCCAGGGAGAGGGGTTTTATCGTCCCTCTCCCTGCAGGGGAGAGGGACAGGCGCGGAGCGCCAGGGTGAGGGCATGGCCCTCACGCCTTGAGCTCCGCCTCGCGCGCAAGGTTGCGTGCGAGCTGGGACATCCCGCCGAGATATTGCGGCGGCACCCTGACCCCGCGGTAATCGTGGGCGGCGGCGGCCCGAAGGGTCCACATCGGATCGACCAGGTGCGGCCGGGCGAGGGCGACGAGGTCCGCGCGGCCGGCGGCGAGGATCGAGTTGACGTGATCGGGCTCGTAGATGTTGCCGACCGCCATCGTCGCGACCCGGCCCTCGTTTCGGATCTGGTCCGCGAAGGGTGTCTGGAACATCCGGCCGTAGACCGGCGCGCAATCGGCCCAGGTCTGCCCCGCGGAGACGTCGATCAGGTCGGCGCCCGCCTCGGCGAAGGCCCGGCCGATGAGCACGGCTTCGCCGGGCGTCACGCCCTGGTCCCCCATCCAATCGTTGGCGGAGATGCGCACCGACATCGGCCGGTCCTCGGGCCAGGCGGCACGCATCGCCCGGAAGACTTCGAGCGGGAAGCGCAGGCGGTTCTCCAGGCTTCCGCCATATTCGTCCGTCCGGCGGTTGGTGAGCGGGGTAATGAAGCTCGAGAGGAGATAGCCGTGCGCGGCGTGGAGCTCGACCATGTCGAACCCCGCCTCGAAGCCCAGCAGCGTCGCCGAGACGAATTGCTCGCGCACCTCGTCCATGTCGGCGCGCGTCATCGGCCGCGGGACCTGGTTGCGCTGCGACCAGGGCACGTCCGAGGCGGCCATGACCGGCCAGTTGCCTTCGTCGAGTGGGACGTCATAGCCCTCCCAGCCGACCTTCGTGCTGCCCTTCGGCCCGGAATGGCCGAGCTGCAGGCAGAATTTCGCGGCGCTGTTCGAGTGGACGAAGCCGACGATACGCTTCCACGCCTCGACATGCTCGGGAGCGTACAGGCCTGCGCAGCCCGGCGTTATCCGTCCCTCGGCGGAGACGCAGGTCATCTCGGTGTAGAGGAGCCCGGCCCCGCCCTGGGCGCGGGTGCCGTAATGGACGAGGTGAAATTCGTCGGGGGTGCCGTCCCGGGCCGAATACATCGCCATCGGCGAGACCACGACCCGGTTGGCGAGACGAAGGCCGCGAAGGCGGTAGGGCGCGAACATGGGCGGCGCGGGGTCGTTGACCGGGACTCCGAGCGCCTTCGACTGGAACCAGCGCTCCACCCCCTCCAGCCAGGGCTTGTCGCGGAGGCGCAGATTCTCATGGCTGACGCGCTGCGACCGGGTGAGAAGCGAATAAGCGAACTGGATCGGCTCGAAATGTAGATAGCGTTCGAGGGTCTCGAACCATTCGGTCGAGTTGCGGGCGCTGTTCTGGAGCTTGAGCACCTCGACCTGGCGCTCTTCGCGATATTCGGAGAGGGCGGCGTCGCGCGAGAGGCCGGGGCGGTTGAGCACCTCGGCGAGCTTGATCGAATCCTCAAGGGCCAGCTTGGTCCCGGAGCCGATCGAGAAGTGGGCGGTGTGGGCGGCGTCGCCGAGCAGGATCAGATTTCGGTACGACCAGCGCTCGCAGATTATCCGGCGGAACTGGAGCCAGGCTTCCGGCCCCTTGAGATGGGCGGCGTTCGACATGAGGGCGTTGCCGTCCAGATATCGCTCGAAGATCCGCTCGCACTCGGCGATCGCCTGCGGCTGGTCCATCCGGTCGAAGCCGAGCCGCTCCCACGTGTCCGGCGCCATCTCGACGATGAAGGTCGAGAGGCCGGAATCGAAGCGATAGGCGTGGGCCCAGACCCAGCCGGCCTCGGTTTCCTCGAAGGCGAAGGTGAAGGCCTCGAACACCTTGCGCGTCCCGAACCAGAAGAACTTGTTCTTCCGGACCTGGATGTCGACTCCGAAATGGCCTTCGTGAGCGTTCCGGATGCGGCTGTTGGCGCCATCGGCGGCGATGACCAGGTCATAGTCCGAATAGGAATCGAGGTCGGCGCTGGCCTCATGCTCGAAGTGAAGCCGCACTCCGAGCTCCCGGGCCCGGTCCTGGAGGATGTTCAGGAGGCGCTTGCGGCCGATGCCGATGAAGCCGTGGCCCGACGATCGGACCGACTGCCCGTGGATATGGACTTCGATATCGTCCCAATGGGCGAATTCGCTCCGGATGGCGGCACCGGAGACGGGATCGTTCGCCATCAGGTTCTCGACCGTCTGGTCGGAGAAGACGACGCCCCAGCCGAACGTGTCGTCCGGCCGGTTGCGCTCATAGAGGTCGATGTCGTGCGCGGGGTCGCGCAGCTTCATGGAGATCGCGAAATAGAGCCCGGCCGGTCCACCGCCCAGGCATGCGATGCGCATCTCTTCTCCTCCTGGCGGGAGGCGTAAAGCGACCGGAGGGGGGAGGCAAGGGCGGCTCCTCCCGTCATTCCGGCGAAGGCCGGAATCTATGAACACGGCCTCTGAGGATAATCACACCGAGCCGAGTTCATGGATGCCGGCCTTCCTCAGCATGACCGTGGGCGCAATCAAAGAAAAAGCGCCCCGGCCAGGGGCCGGAGCGCTTTCCTTCGAGCGGCGGGGGCGGTCGAGCGACCGTCCCCGCCGAGCGCTATTACATCATGAAGTCGCTCGTGGTCAGGCTCGGCGAGTTGACGATCACGATGGCGAAATCCGCCCCGCCGCCATCGACATCGCCGAACACGACCGACACCGGGCCGCCGAACGGGCTGTCGCCGTCCACGCCGTCCAGGTCCATGCCCAGGGCCGCTTCGGCCGCGTTCATGTTTCCGAAGTGGCGGATCGAGAGCTCGCCGGCATTCTTCGGGTTGGCGCTGTTCACCAGGGTGAAGGCCTGATCGCCCGCAACGCCGCTGTTGGCGTCGATCCCGCTCAGGTCGATCTTGTCGCCCTTCGAGAAGTCGAGGATGACGTCGAGCGAGATCAAACCGTTCTTGCTGGCTACCTTCGTCGCGTTGATCTCTCCCACGAAGACGTCGTTGCCGGCGCCGCCCGTGAAGAAGTCGACCCCGTCGCCGCCGATCAGCCGGTCGTCGCCCGCGCCGCCGTTGAGACGGTTGGAGAGCCCGTTGCCGGTGATGACGTTGTTGCCGCCGTTGCCGGTTCCGTCGGTCGCCGATCCGGTGAGGATCAGGTTCTCGACATTGTCGCCCAGCGTGTAGCTGATCGAGCTCGACACCGTGTCGTTGCCCCCGCCGGCCAGTTCGGCCACCAGATCGCCGCCATTGTCGACGAAGTAGAGGTCGTTGCCGGCGCCGCCGATCATCGAGTCCGCGCCGAGGCCGCCGTTGAGGACGTTGTCGGAAGCGTTGCCGGTGATGATGTTGGCAAGCTCGTTGCCGGTGCCGTTGGCGGCAGTGCCGGTCAGCGTCAGGTTCTCGACATTGGCCCCGAGTGTGTAGCTGATCGACGATTCAACCGCGTCCGTGCCTTCGTTGGCCAGTTCGGTCACTATATCGGCTGCCTCGCCGACGACGTAGGTGTCGTTGCCGGCACCCCCGAGCATCTCGTCGTTGCCGAGCCCGCCGTCGAGCCGATCATTGCCGAGGCCTGCAGCGATCAAGTCGTTGCCGGCCATGCCCTTGAGGCTGTTGTCGACGGTGTTGCCGAGCATCGTGTCGTTGCCGCCGCCGCCGACGGCATTCTCGATCGTGGCGCCGTAGGCGATCCCGACATTGTCCTGAAGCCGGCCGAGAGCGGCCGGGTTGGTGAAGAAGGCGGCGCGGTTGGCGTCGTAGGTGGCCTGGGCGACCGGGCCCATGCCAGCCGCGGCGCGGTTGGCATTGACCTGCGCGAAGGTCGGGAACTCGTCGGCGGTGATACCGCCGATGCTGCTCAGCGCACCCGGGTTGAGATCGATCACCTGGTTGGTGTTGTAGCCCGAAGCGTCGAGCGTATCGATGCCGCCGGCATCCCAGATGGTCATCATCGGCGCAGGGGTCTTGACGAAGTCGAAGGCGTCACGGTCGGCGGTCGAGTTGAAGCCGTAGACCGTGTCGCCGGTGCGGGTGTTCATCTCGGCGCCGTACTTCATCTGCATTGCGAGGATATCATGCACCATCGGAGTCGCGCCGTAGGCGATGTTCATCCGGGTCCAGTCGTAGTCGCGGGCGCCGATGTCCCGCGGGTTCCAGTAGGAGAGGATCGAGTAGCTGCGGGTGTCCTGATAATATTCCGCATGCACCCCATAGCTGAGGGAGACGCCCGGCGATGCGTTGTAATTGCCCGGATGCAGCATTCCGAAGCCATGGCCGACCTCGTGGACGAGGGTATTCATGCCGTAGCCGCCCTCGTCGAGGTGATAGTTGCTTGCGGTGTTGAACGCGACCCAAACGTCGCCGCCAATGTCACGAATCTGAACATTGATCGCCGGGTTGCTGCTGACGGTGTTGGCGAGGAGGCGCGCATAGGCCTGGGTGCCTGGCTGGTTGGTGTAGTTGCCGAACGCGATGTCGGCGTCATTGACGTGGGTCTCGACGAATTCGGTCGACACGACGTCGTCCCAATAGGCCATGGCTTCGCGCGCCGCGTCTTGCTGCGCCGCCGTAAAGGGCTTGAAGTTGAAATATTCGGAAAGGCCGTAACCCTGATTGCCGACGAAATAAACGTAGCCGTTGGCGGCAAGGCTCGCCTGGCTGGTGTGAAAGCCGAAATTGAGCTGGTTGATATTGCCGCTGGTCGGCATCACCATGTTGCCCCCGGTGCCGTATCCGGCGCCCGCGCGGAACAGATAAGTCGCCGCCTGCTCGGCCGACCAGATCGGCTTCCCGTTCGGGCCAGTCGTGCCGGCCAGATGATCGACGGAGCCATACTGGGCCGGATCAAACAGGTCCGAGTCGAACGTCACGCTGTGATCGTGCGTGTCGTGGTTGTGATCGTCCATCTGGCTCTGGGTGCCGGTAGTTTCAGACATGCGTATTGCCCTCCTAAAGGTTTTGGTTGATCGTTGAGGTCAGAGAGGCCTGGCGCCGAGGCCCGAAGGCCGCTGCCATGGCAGGATTTCGGTTAGAGCTTCTCTCAGCGCCGCATCCAATGCGGCAGCCGCGGCGGTTGACGAAATCTGGACGACGCGCGGCGACGTGCCGAACATGACGTCCGCTTCGCCGCCCGAGGCTCGGTAGGGGCGAATGGTGAAGGCTACGGTGCGGCCCTGCTCACTTCGCTCCACAGACGCATGGATGAGCAAAGTCACCGAGTCTGCAGCGATCAGCGCCGGATCTCCCATCTCGATCCGCTTCACAGGGTAGGGCGCATCGCGGCTCGCGAGGCCGCGCACCTGCGCGCACAGCCTAGTCTCAAACGCCCCAGCGTCCCGCGTGGTCTGTGACTGGACAAGGCAAAGGACAGCAACGCTGCGCGCATCTCGCCAAATCAGCGCCGGAGTCGACGCCTCGGCGGTCGCGGTCGTCACCGGCGCGCCGCCGCAGGCGGAGAGCAGGACGAGCGCCGCGCAGGCGCGCACAAATGATCCGACAAATTGCATTGGTTTTAATGCCCCACGGCCCCACCGAAGGGCGATTCGCTTGCCACGGCGAACCCTTCGCTAAGTATTTCGCATAGTTAGAGAATTTTGATTCGTCAATTCCCCATTAACGCAAGTTCCGATATCGATCCTCAACTTATCGGGTAATCGGGTCAACCTGCCGCACATTCGACCGGGTCCCATTGTCGGACTTCGGGCCGGGCGCCGGCGCGCTCCCGCTGACGCCCTCTCCGGCGGAGGAATGGCTTGCGCGGCGCCCGTCATCGGCGCTAGTCCGCGCGCCATGGGCGTTCTCAAAAAGCTGTTCACCTGGTGGGACGGGGCGACCCTGACGACCTCGCTGCACCTGCGCCGGCACGGCCGCCAGGTGGGCAGAGATTCGAGCGGCAACATCTATTATGCCTCGAAGAAGGGGAACCGCCGCTTCGTTTCCTATGAAGGCGCCAACGATCCGAGCCGGATTCCGCCCGAATGGTATAGCTGGCTGCATCATCAGATAGACGGCGTACCGGACGAAGCCCTTCCGCCTCCTCCCAAGTTCCTCAGGGAGCCGGAGCCCAATCTTACGGGCACTGCGCTGGCCTATCGCCCCTCGGGCGCGCTGGAACTGGGCGCGCAGCGTCCTGCCGCCAGCGGCGACTATGAGGCCTGGACCCCGGACAAGGGATGAGGCTCGGCGCCGTTCTCGTCCTTGCGGTCGCCCTTGCCGGGTGCGACCGCGGCGCCGGGCAGAAGGCCGAAGGCAAACGCCAGGCTGTCGGCGAGCCGCGCACCGTCGACATCCCGCAAACCGTGACGGCCGCCGCACCGGGAACGACTCCGATGCCGGAGCGGGTCGCCGTGATCGGCCTTCTCAACAAGCGCAACGGGATCTCACGTCCTTTGACCCTCAAGCCCGGCCAGGCCGTGAGGGTGGGTGATGCGATCGTCCGGTTGCGCGCCTGCGAGTCGACCGCGCCGTGGGAGGTGCAGTCGCTGACGGGGGCCTTCGTCCAGCTCGACGTCCGCAACCCGCAAGGCCGCTGGCAGCGGGTCTTCTCGGGCT
>DASVUW010000392.1:0-6466 GCA_036386845.1 Allosphingosinicella sp.
TCCTCGAAGTTCGTCGGCTTCACTGCCGCGAGCGTCCGACGCATGCCTTCCGATTCGAGTTGAAAGACGCCGACCGTCTCGCCGCGCTGGAGGAGCTTGTAGACCTCCGGATCGTCCCAGGGGATTCGGTCAAGGTCGACGACAGCGCCCGACGCGGCGATCATCCGGACGGCTTTCTGGAGCACCGACAGGGTCTTGAGGCCCAGGAAGTCGAACTTCACCAGCCCGGCGGCCTCGACATATTTCATGTCGAACTGGGTGACCGGCATGTCGGAGCGCGGGTCTCGGTAGAGCGGCACGAGCTGGTCGAGCGGCCGGTCGCCGATCACGACCCCGGCGGCATGGGTCGAGGCGTGGCGCGGAAGCCCCTCGAGCTTCATCGCGAGGTCGAAGAGTCGGCGGACCTGCGGATCGTTCTTGTACTCGGCGGCGAGCTCGGTGACCCCGTTCAGGGCCCGCTCGAGGGTCCAGGGGTCGGTAGGGTGATTGGGAATCGCCTTGGCGAGCCGGTCGACCTGTCCGTAGGACATCTGAAGCACTCGCCCGGTGTCCTTGAGAACCGCCCGCGCCTTCAGCTTTCCGAAAGTGATGATCTGGGCGACCTTGTCGGCGCCGTAGCGCTGCTGGACGTAGCGTATGACCTCGCCGCGGCGGGTTTCGCAGAAGTCGATATCGAAGTCCGGCATCGAAACGCGCTCGGGATTGAGGAAGCGCTCGAACAGCAAGCCGAGGCGGATCGGGTCGAGATCGGTGATGGTGAGAGCCCAGGCGACCACCGAGCCCGCACCCGAGCCGCGGCCGGGGCCGACCGGGATGTCGTTGTCCTTCGCCCATTTGATGAAGTCGGCGACGATCAGGAAGTAGGCGGAAAAGCCCATCCGGACGATGATGTCCGCCTCATAGTCGAGCCGGTCGAAATAGGCTTTGCGGTCCTCCGCGCTCAGATCCGAATAGAGGGCGAGGCGGGCCTCGAGCCCGGCCCGGGCGTCGCGGTGAAGCTGCTCCGCTTCCGCTTCGGTGTCGCCGGCGATGCTCGGGAGGATCGGCTTGCGCTTGGGCGCCCCGAACGCGCAGCGGCGGGCGATCACTCCCGTATTCTCGATCGCCTCGGGAAGGTCCCGAAACCGCTCGCGCATGTCCGCCGCGGGCTTGAGCCAGTCTTCTTCCGACGAACGCTTCCGGTCATCGCGGTCCAGCTGGCTGGACTGGGCGATGCAGAGCAAAGCGTCGTGAGCCTCGTGGAAATGGGCGTCTGTATAAGACGCCGGATTGGTCGCTACGAGTGGAAGATCATGCTGGTAGGCGAGCTCTATCAGCCGGGCTTCCGCGCTCTCCTCATCCTCATTCAGCCGGCGGGACAATTCGATATAGAGCCGACCCGGAAACAGCGAGACGAGCCGCTCGAGAATCAGCTCCGCGGTCGAATCCTGCCCCTGGCTGATCAGCCTCGCGAGCGCTCCGTCCGCTCCGGCGGTAAGCGCTATCAGACCGTCCGTGCGGCCTTCCAGTGCGTCAAAGCTGACATGCGCCGGTTCCTCGACCGGGCGGCCCAAATGGGCGGCGGACACGAGTGCGCACAGATTGCCGTAGCCGCGGTCGTTCTGGGCGTAGAGCGCCAGCCAATCGAGCGCCGGCTGGCCCCCGGCACAGCCGGGCCGAGCGACGGCGAGCATGGTCCCGACGATCGGCTGCACACCCGCCTCCCGGCAGGCGTCCGTGAACGGCATGGCGGCGTAGAGGCCATTCCTGTCTGTCAGGGCCGCGGCCGGGAAATCGAGCCTTTTCGCCTGCTTGGCGATGGCCTTGGGCTCGATCGAGCCCTCAAGCATCGAGTAGCAGGAGAAGATCCGAAGTGGGACATAGGGGCCGGCCATCGGTTCGTTATGGTGGCAGGGGCCCGGCTAGGGAAGCGCGTACCGACGGGTTTTCCACACCTATTCGAGGGACCGTCGGTCGCTTAGTCCCCCCGGCCGATATTCCTCAGCTCGGCCATCCGCGACGCGTAGGCGGAGTTGACGCAGCTCTCGCTGCTGCACCTCTCGCGGCGGCCAAGGAAGGCGTCGCGGCTTCGGCGCAAATGGCCTCTGGTGGCAGGATCGGCTCCGGACATGAGGTCGTAGTAGAGCGACGCCATCGCCCGGTCCTGCGCGGCGAGGCGCGGCGACGAGCAGATCATCTTCTCGGTTCGGGTCTTGCCGTGACGGCAGTTGAAGCTCGGGCGAACCGTGACTCGAGTCGCGGGAGCCGGCGCGGGTGCCGTTTCCGGCCGGCGCTCGGCCGTTCGCACCGGCGGACGCGCCGCCGCCTCCGGCCGCCGCTCGGCCGTGCGCACCGGCGGAGGCGGCGGAGGCGGCGGGGACGGCCGGGGCTCTGCGTCGGCAACGGGGGGCATGAGGGTGGGCTCAACCGGAGCCGCGGCGGGCGGGGGTGGGAGCCGGCCCGGGCCTCCGGCCTCCAGCCTGGTCGGCTGTCCTTGAAGGCCGAAGGTCGCAAGCCGGTAGATGATCGGTTCCGCGCCATCCATCTGGTAGACGAGGCCGCTTCCGTCGACCGCCGCCTGGGCGGCATATTCGACCTCGGCGTCGAGGCGTCTCTTGCCGTCGAACGCGTTTTCCGCCCCGGGCGGGAGTTCGAGGATGAAGCGACCGGTGCAGACGGTGACGTTCAATTCGTCGTCGCGGCTTTTCACCACCGGCTCCTCCATGCGGACCACCGCGGCGGCCGCGAGCGGATCGAGGTTGCGGGGGTCGGAGTTGCGGATCCTGGCGGCCTCGTCGAAGACCAGCTCCTTCAGCCGATCGTAGGTCGCGTCGGAAGCGCACGCCTTGCGGATCCGATCCCTTTGATCGCTCGCCAGCTCCGCCTTGCTCTTCTGGGCGGGGCCCTCCTTCTTCTTCATCCAGTCGCACCCGCCGAGCAGGGTGGCGGCACAAGCGGCCATCAGGAGAGCCTTACGCAACGCCATGTCTCTTCGCTCCAGCCGTTTCGCCATTCGCCGCCAACGCAGAAGGGTGAGCATCTTTCCCCTGCGTTCCAATATGCCGGATCCCCCCGTCATCCCGGCGAAAGCCGGGACCTCAGGACGATTGGTCTCCGCGGGTCTCCCCGAGGTCCCGGCTTTCGCCGGGATGACGGGTTGTATCCTATTCCAGAACGCCCTCGTGCAGCCTCAAGACCCGGTCCATCTTCGCCGCGATCCGCTCGTTGTGAGTCGCGACGAGAGCGGCGCTGCCTTCGTCGCGGACGAGGCGGAGGAATTCGGCGAACACGATGTCGGCGGTCGCCTCGTCAAGATTGCCCGTAGGCTCGTCGGCGAGCACGAGGGCCGGACGGTTGGCGAGCGCCCGGGCGACCGCGACGCGCTGCTGCTCTCCGCCCGACAACTTGCTGGGACGGTGGGTTACCCGCTCCGCCAGGCCGAGAGAGCCGAGCAGCGACCTCGCCCGCTCTTCCGACTCGTCCCGGCCGGCGCCTTTGACGAGCTGTGGGATGACGACGTTCTCGAGCGCGGTGAAGTCCGGCAGGAGGTGGTGGAACTGGTAGACGAAGCCCAGCGTGTCGCGGCGGACCCGGGTGCGATTGCCGTCGCTGAGCTCGGCGACTTCCTCGCCGGCGATCCGGATCGAGCCTTCGAAGCCGCCTTCCAGCAACCCGACCGCCTGGAGGAGCGTCGACTTGCCCGAACCCGAGGGACCCAGAAGGGCGACGATCTCGCCCTGTCGGACGGCGAGGTCGATGCCCCGAAGGACGTGGATCGTCACGTCGCCCTGGCTGAAGCTCCGCCTCAGGCCCTTGACCGCAAGCACCTCATTCATAGCGAAGCACCTGCACCGGATCGGTGCTCGCCGCCTTCCAGGCCGGATAGAGGGTGGCGAGGAAGCTCAGCACCAGGGCCATGGTGACGATGGCCAGGACCTCGAACGGGTCGGGTTCGGACGGAAGCTCGGTCAGGAAGCGGATCGATGGGTCCCACAGATTCTGGCCGGTGATGAACTGGACGAAGTTCACGAAGGGCTGGCGGAAATAGAGGAGCAGGAAACCCAGGCCGAGCCCCGCGAGGATCCCGATCGCTCCGATGATCACCCCCACCGTCACGAACACCTTCATCAGCCCGCGGCGGGTGGCGCCCATGGTTCGAAGGATCGCGATGTCGCGGGTCTTCGCCCGGACCAGCATGATCAGCGAGGAAAGGATGTTGAACACGGCGACGAGGATGATGATCGAGAGGATGACGAACATCGCAACGCGCTCGACCTGAAGCGCCTCGAACAGGGCCGTGTTCATCGAGCGCCAGTCGGCGACCGCGGCCCGGCCGCTGACGCTTGCGCGAAGCGGCTCGAGGATCTCGCCGACCCGATCGGCGTCGATCGTCTGGACCTCGACCATCCCGACCGCGTCGCCCATCAGGAGCAACATCTGGGCGTCCTCGATCGGCATGATGACGAACGACTTGTCGTAATCATAGACTCCGACCTCGAAGATCGCCGAGACGTTGTAGGAGACGATCCGGGGCACCGTTCCGAAGGGAGTCGTTCGCCCTTCAGGGCTGATCAGGCTGATCTGCCCGCCGACCGTTGCGCCGAGCGCCTCGGCGAGGCGGGCGCCCATCGCGACATTGCCTTCCCCGGCTCGAAGGGCCTCCAGCGAGCCGGCCAGGACCTTGCCGTTCAGGGTCTCGTTGCGCAGGATGTCGGCCCGCTCCATGCCCCGGACCAGGACTCCCTCGACCCGGCCTTCGTGGCTGACCATCAGGGGCTGCTCGATGAGCGGAAGCGCGTCGGTCACACCGGGCGTGGCCCTCGCCTCCCGGACGATATTCCTCCAGTCGGGCAACTGGCCGCCATAGCCTTGCACGACGGCATGCCCGTTCAGCCCTACGATCTTGTCGAACAGCTCGGCCCTGAAGCCGTTCATCACGCTCATCACGACGATCAGGGCCGCGACTCCGAGGGCGACGGCGACGAGGCTGATCCCCGCGACGAGGAAGATGAACCCCTCCCCCTTGCCGGGCAGGAGGTAGCGCCGGGCGACCATTCGCTCGTAGCGGGAGAGGATCATGACGCGCCGTCGTCCCAGCGAAGGCTGGGACCCCGGGGGGTGAAGAGCACGGAGCCTGTTCTCACTGGGGCCCCAGCCTTCGCTGGGGCGACGAGCCTTCTGTCAGCCTCGCCACCGCGCTTTCGATCGACAGCTCCTCCCGCTCGCCGCCGGAGCGGCGCTTGAGCTCCACGACTCCGCGCTCGAGCCCCTTGGGCCCGACGATCAGCTGCCAGGGCAGGCCGATCAAGTCCATGGTCGCGAACTTGGCCCCGCCGCGCTCGTCCCGGTCGTCGTAGAGGGTGTCGACTCCGGCTTCCTGGAGCCGGCCGTAAATCTCGTCGGCCGCGCTTGTGACGTTGCCGTCGTCGGCGCGCATGTTGACGAGGCCCACCTGGAACGGAGCGACGCTGTCGGGCCAGACGATCCCCTTCTCATCGTGGCTCGCCTCGATGATCGCTCCCATCAGGCGCGAAACGCCGATGCCGTAGCTTCCCATCTGAGGATGGACCTGGCCGCCGTCCTTCGTCTGCACCGAAAGGCCCATGCTGGCGCTGTACTTGGTTCCGAAGGCGAAGATGTGGCCGACTTCGATGCCCCGGCGGGAGCGAAGCCGATCGGCCGGCACCGGGCAGTCGGCGACCTTCGAATGCTCCTCCTCTTCCATCGCATAGAGCGCGGTGAGGCGTGCGATGGTCGACGCGTCGGCGGCGAGCAGCTCGTCCCGCGAGATGTCCTCGATCGCGGAATCGTAGAAGAGTGCGCTTTCGCCGGTGTCCGCGAGGATATGGAATTCGTGACTGAGGTCGCCGCCGATGGGCCCCGTCGGCGCCTTGACCGGGACGGCGGTGAGTCCGAGGCGGGCGAAGGTCCTGAGGTAAGCGACGAACATCGCCTCGTAGCTGGAGCGAAGGCCCTCCTCGTCGAGGTCGAAGCTGTAGGCGTCCTTCATCAGAAACTCGCGGCCGCGCATCACTCCGAAGCGGGGGCGTACCTCGTCCCGGAACTTCCACTGGATGTGGTAGAGGATGCGCGGAAGGTCGCGGTAGCTCCTCGCGCCGTCGCGGAAGAGGGCGGTGACCATCTCCTCGTTGGTGGGGCCGTAAAGCATGTCGCGGTCGTGGCGGTCGCGGATGCGGAGCATCTCCGGGCCGTAGGCGTCGTAGCGGCCCGACTGGCGCCACAGATCGGCGGACTGGAGCGTCGGCATCAGAAGCTCCACCGCCCCGGCCCGGTCCTGCTC
Organism: Allosphingosinicella sp.; assembly: GCA_036386845.1. Classification (GTDB taxonomy): domain Bacteria; phylum Pseudomonadota; class Alphaproteobacteria; order Sphingomonadales; family Sphingomonadaceae; genus Allosphingosinicella. Next base: position 6,281 of record DASVUW010000392.1, read on the forward strand.
CTCGCGGACGATGCGCTCGATCCGCTTCAGGACCTTGAGGCCGAGCGGCAGCCAGGCGTAGATCCCGGCGGCGGTCTGGCGGACGAGGCCGGCCCGGAGCATCAGCTGGTGGCTGACGATCTGGGCGTCGGAGGGAGTCTCCTTCATGACCGGAAGGAAGTAGCTGGAAAGTCGCATGCCTGCGCT
>DASVUW010000393.1:0-5604 GCA_036386845.1 Allosphingosinicella sp.
CGCTGGATTGCTTCGTCGCTTCGCTGCTCGCAATGACGCCGTTTCAAGCCCCGCCCGGGGCCGGAAACAATCGGCTCGAGCGGCGTGGTCGACTCAAGACAGGCGACAGGCCCCGCAGCATGATCACTCCCCACATATCCCACGTGAGCCCTAAATAAGCTGGTCGTCCGAAAAGGCCGGACGAGCGCTGAAAATCCGTTCCGAAGGCTTTTTCGCTTGCGCGGCCGGGCACCAGGCTCACAATCGGCGCCCGAGACCCAGGGGATCCAGACGGAAGATGTTCGACGTTGCAGGCGTGGGTCCCGCCGACCTCCTGCCTTTCATCCTCGTCGGCTTCGTTGCTCAGATGATCGACGGCGCTCTCGGCATGGCCTTCGGAGTCATCTCGAACACGCTTCTCATCACCCTCGGCGTTCCGCCGGCGGCCGCTTCGGCCATCGTCCATACGATCAAGAATTTCACCGGAGCGGTCTCGGCCATCAGCCACGTCGCCCATCGCAACGTCGACTGGCGCCTGTTCTGGCGGCTCGTCATTCCGGGCGTCGTCGGCGGAGTGCTCGGAGCCTATGTCCTCACCGAAATCCTGCCCTCCGTCGCCCGGCCCCTGGTACTCGCCTACCTCGCCGCCATCGGCATATTCCTCGTCTGGCGCGGCTTCACCCAGACTCATCGCGAGAAGCCGCCGAGCATCGTCGAGCCCCTCGGGTTCGCCGGCGGATTTCTGGATGCGGCCGGCGGGGGCGGCTGGGGACCCGTGGTCACGTCGAACCTCCTCGTTCAGGGCGGAACCCCGAGGATGACCGTCGGCACCGTCAACACCGCCGAGGTGTTCCTGGCGCTGGCCATCACCGCGACCTTTCTCGTCTCGATCGGGATCTCGGCCTTGGGTCCACCGGCCCTTGGCCTGCTGATCGGAGGCCTGATCGCGGCCCCCTTCGGCGGCTACGTCGCCGCGCGCGTGTCGGCCAAGTGGATGCTGGCTATGGTGGGAATCGTTCTGACTGCGACCAGCCTATACGGCCTCTGGCGCGCGCTCAGCTAATTCCTCTCCCGCTTTTCGCGGGAGAGGAGGGGCCCACCGCGAAGGGGTGGGAGGTGAGGGTCTTGCTGACTCATTGCTACAGACCCTCACCCTCCCGCTTCGCGGGCCCCTCCCTCTCCCGCGAAAAGCGGGAGAGGGGCTTCAAAGCTTGAACAGGCCCCGCGCCGCCTCGACCTCCTCCTTGATGAAGCGGACCGCCGCGCGCACCCGCGCAAGCTCCGCAAGGTCCTGGTGTACGGTCAGCCACAGCGATCGGGTAAGGTTCACTTCGTCGGAAAGGACCCGCACCAGCCCTTCCTCCTCGCGCGCCAGGAAGGCCGGGAGGACGCACAGACCCGCGCCGGCCAGAGTCGCCCGGGTCTGGGCGACGAGGTTGCTGCTCTCCATCGAGGTGACCCCGCCGGGAACGACCTGCTGGAGGAAGTCGAGCTCCGGGAAATGGAGCAGGTCGCCGATATAGCTGACGAAGCGATGCCCCTTGAGGTCGTCGCAGCTCAAGATATCCGATGACGCCGCGAGATAATCGGGCGCCGCATACAGACCGAGATCGTAATCGATCAGCCTCGACACGAGCAGCCGCCCCGCCGGCGGCCGGCTGACCGAGATGGCGACGTCCGCCTCGCGCTTGGCGAGGCTGAAGACGGCCGACGCCGCGACGAGCTGGACGACAAGCTGCGGATATTGCGCCTTCAGCTTCTGGATCCTGGGCGCCAGGAAGTAGCTTCCGAACCCTTCGGGCGAGCCGATCCTCACCATTCCTTCGACGACCCCGGCGCTTCCTCCCACAGCCTCCGCCGCACCGAGGGCAAGCCGCTCCATCTCCTCTGCCAGCGGCATCAGCCGCCGTCCGGCCTCCGTCGCCGAATAGCCCGAGGGGCTCCGGTCGAAGAGCTTGGCTTTCAGCGAATGCTCGAGCGCCCCAATCCTGCGGGACAAGGTCGAATGGTCGACCCCCAGCCTCCCGGCGGCGGCCGTAAGCCTTCCGCTGCGCGCGACGGCGAGGAAGGCTCGGACGTCGTTCCAGTCGAAATCGGCCATGGGTATGGGAATATATGCACAATGGTCTCGGCACAATGCCGATGGAACGCTCGGCCCATTTGTGAGAGAGAAGCTCATCCCTTCAAAGAGGCATAAACTTCATGTTCGACGCTCGGACGGCCACCGCTTTTGCGGATTTCGAATATCTCACCGCCCGCCCGGCTGCGGATTTCGACACGCCCGCCGATCCGGAAGCGGGCTGGGCGAGCCGGAACCCGGACCGGGCCATGCTGTTCCTGTTCGTGACCCCGCGCGATTGCGGCGCGCTCGAGGAGCTGATGGCGCTCTGATCCCGTCGCCCCAGCGAAGGCTGGGGCCCCAGGGGTGAAGACCGCGGTGCATTTCACCCGCCGGGATGCCAGCCTTCGCTGGCATGACGTGCTAAGGGATCCTCCATGTCGCAGAATCAGACCCCCTCCACCGTCTTCAAGCTCCCCGAAACCCTTCCCAATCCGGCCGATCTCGCCGAAGCCTGGTCGAAGGTGGTCGCCAACGCCGTCCATCTCGCCACCAGCGCCGCTACCCGGCCGCTCGATCCCCACGTCCCCAGGCCTTTCGACGCCGCCGCCCCGGCGCGCGCCTTCGGCGAATTCGCGGCGCATCTGTGGACCCACCCGGGCGAGCTGGTCAAAGCCCAGCAGAAGGCCGCGTCCGACTGGCTCAAGCTCTGGCACTCCGCGGCCGCGCGCGCGGCCGGCAAGCCGGCCGAGCCCGTCGCCGCTCCGGAGCGCGGCGATCGCCGATTCAACGATCCGGCCTGGAGCGAGGAGCCCGTCTTCGACTATCTGAAGCAGGCCTATCTCCTCACCGCGAAGCGCGCTCTCGAGATGGTCGAGGAGGCCGAGGGGCTCGACGAAGGCGCGCGAACCCGGGTCGAATTCTTTACCCAGCAATATCTGAACGCCATCTCGCCGGCGAACTTCGCCTTCACCAATCCCGAAGCCATCCGCAGGGCGATCGACACCGGCTCGATCAGCCTCCTTTCGGGCCTCGCCAATCTCCTCGCCGACGCCGCGGAGACTCCGGGGATCGTCCAGCGCCGAGCCGAGCGCGAGTTCGAGCTTGGAGTCGACATCGCCGCGACGCCCGGAAGCGTCGTCTATCGCAACGAGATGATGGAGCTCATCCAGTACGCTCCGGCGACGGACGAGGTGTGGAAGCGCCCGATCCTCTACGTCCCGCCGCTGGTGAACAAATATTATCTGCTCGACCTCCAGCCCAAGTCGAGCCTCATCCGCTGGCTGGTTGAGCAGGGCCATACCGTCTTCGTCATCTCCTGGGTCAATCCCGGGCCCGAGCTCGCCGACAAGGGTCTCGCCGACTACATCCGCCAGGGCCCCATCGAGGCGCTGGAAGCGATCGAGAAGGCGACCGGGGAGCGGGAGGTCGACATGTTCGGCTTCTGCATGGGCGGGACCCTCGTCGCCATCGCTTTGGCGATGCTGGCGGCGAAGGGGGAGGGGGGGCGGGCCGCCTCCGCCACCACCATCGGCACGATGTTCGATTTCTCGCATCTCGGCCAGTGGGCGACCTTCTCCGAGCCCGAGCAATTGCGGGCGATGGAGCGCCACCTCCTCCACAAGGGCTTCATGGCCGCCCAGGACCTTCAGGCCCTGTTCAGCGCGGTCCGGGCCAACGACCTCATCTGGTCGTCGGTGGTGAACCATTACCTCCTCGACCGCGAGGCTCCGCCGAGCGACATCCTCTACTGGTTCGCCGACGGCGCCCACATCCCGCGCGCCTTCCTTCTCGAATGGGCTCGCGACGTGCTCCGCGACAACAAGCTCGCCAAGGGCGGGCTCGAGCTCAACGGAGTGAAGATCGACCTTGGCGCCATGAACACTCCGCTGCTCGCGATCAGCCTCAAGGACGATCATGTCTCGGCGTGGCAGGCAACCTACGACAGCGCCCGCCTGGCCGGCGGCGAAGTCGCCTTCCTGCTCGGCGGAAGCGGCCACAATGCCGGAGTCATCAACCCGCCGAGCGCCAACAAGCACGGCTTCTGGATCAACGAGGCGATGCCGGAGTCGGCCGAAGCCTGGCTGGAAGGCGCCGAGCGGCGGGAAGGAAGCTGGTGGCCGCATTGGCACGCCCGCCTCACCGAAGGCGGCAAGGCGGCGAAGGTGAAGGCACGCGTGCCGGGCAAGGGCAAGCTAAAGGCGCTGGAGCCGGCGCCGGGTTCCTATGTGAGGAACCGGGGCTGAACCTCCCCTCCCTGGAAGGGAAGGGCCAGGGGTGGGTAGGCGAGCGCAGCGAGACTTTCCCGGGCTCGGAGTTTCGGCCGCCTTCGGCGGACCCACCCCCGGCCCCTCCCTTTCAGGGAGGGGGGATCAAAGCCCCGACGGTCCCGCGACCTGCGCGCCGCTTCGGTCGTCTCCCAGAGCGCGAACGGTCCCCTGAAGCTGCATCAGCCTGGATCCGCGCGGCGTCGCCTGGCGCTGCAGGCTTGAGCGTACGAACATGCGCCACTGCGCATCGTCGGCCCTTGCGAGCATCGCCGGCGCGTTCGCCGCGGCGGCGAGCATCAACATAGTCATCATGGTACAATCCTCTCTTCCGCCACATGGTAAACGGAAAGGGTAAAGAGCGGGTTAACCAAATCCGGCCGCAACGCCCGGCCTGCGAGTGACAGTCACTAGTGACTGTCACCTTTCTCGCCTAAGAGGATGGGCATGAGGAAATCCGCCACCGAAATCATGCAGGAAATCGTCGCCGCCGCCGTGCTCGACGCGATCGCGGCCCTCAAGGCGGCGTCGAAGGGGCTGCCCAACAACCTGCTTCGCGACCTGAACGCGATCCATGCCAACACGACCTTCGCCGATCTTCCCGCGGAAGTTCAGACGGCGGTCTCGGCGAGCGTGCGGGCGGCTTTCTCGAGGCTCCAGAAGGAAGGCTATTCGGTCTCGGGCGGCGAGCCCGCGACTCCCCGCCCGCCGCGCCCGGCAACCTCGGTTCCGGCGGGCCAGCACCGCCCGTTCCGCCGCCCTCCGCCCAAGCGCGAAGGCCCCGCTTCGGGCCGTCCGCCCGGCAAAGGGGGAGGCGGCGGCGGCCGGCCTCCCCGCAAGCCCACTCCGCGCTGAGGCCATGGCCCACGAAGGTGTGACCGTCTCCGGCGGCTGCCACTGCCGTGCCGTGCGCTTCGAGGCGAAGGTCCCGCGGACGGTGGAGGTGCTCGACTGCAACTGCTCCATCTGCGCCCCGACCGGATTTCGCCACCTCATCGTTCCGCATTCGGACTTCCGCCTGCTGTCTGGAGAAGAGGCTCTTACCCATTACCGCTTCGGCACCGGCGCTGCCGATCATCTGTTCTGTTCGGTGTGCGGGGTGAAGAGCTTCTACCAGCCCCGCTCGCATCCCGAGGCCTGGAGCGTGAACGTCAATGCGCTCGACGGCCTGACGGGGCTCGAAGTGACAGTTCGAGCCTTTGACGGACGCAACTGGGAAAAGGCGCGGGAGGCGCTTTAAATCTCCTCTCCCTGGAAGGGAGGGGTCGGGGGTGGGTAGGCGAGCGAAGCGAGACTTCT
>DASVUW010000394.1:0-3026 GCA_036386845.1 Allosphingosinicella sp.
CTGCTCTCGCGCTACGAACGCTGGCGCAGTCTCGACACCCTTACCGTCGCGGCAGCCACCGACGGGCTGACCCGGATTTACGGCATCCCCGGCCGGACCGCCTCGGCGATCCGCCGCTTCGGGATGGGGATCGTCCAGCGCGCAGGGCCTCTGAAGAGCCAGTTCATGGCCGAGGCAAGGGGCGAGAGCGGGGAGCTGCCGCTGTTGCTCAGGGGAATCGCGATCTGATTTGCCTCCCCATCGGTACGATGGGGAGGGGGACCACACGAAGTGTGGTGGAGGGGTAGGTGCAGTGACGCCTGCAGTTCGCGCGAGAAACTCTTAGTCCGGCACCTTCTACCCCTCCACCAGGCTACGCCTGGTCCCCCTCCCCAGCTATCGCTGGGGAGGCAGTATCCTGGCCTCCTCCACCAGCATCACTGGCATCCCGTCCCGCACCGGAAAGGCAAGCCCCGCCGCTTCAGACACCAGCTCCTGCCGGTCCTCGTCCCACCTGAGCGCGGTCCGCGTCACCGGGCAGACGAGCCGCTTCAGCAGATCTTCCCTCACTGCAGCGTCTCCGGGCCTTCCGCCCCGCCCGGCACCATCTGCTGGAACTGCATGAACTGGACGAGCAGGTCGCAGCGCTCGGCGATGTCGGGCGCTTCGAGCAGGGCCTGCTTGGTTCCGACGTCGAACGGCGCCACCTGGGCGATGGCATTGACGAGCATCTCGTCGTCGAGCCGGGTGACAGCGTCCCAGTCGACCGAATAACCGAGCGCGTCGGCATAGCGGCGGGCCTCGCGCTCCAGCTCGGCGCGGTGGGCGAGGCCGAGCGGGTCCGGTTCGCCCTCGTCGCCGAAGCCGCGCCGCTCGGCGTCGACCTGGCGGTAAGGCGTGTCGACGCTTGCCTCGCTGACGATCCGAAACCGGCCCAGCCCTTCGAGGACGATATTATATTGTCCGCCCTCCAGCGCCTCGGCGGCGCCGATCCGGCCGAGGCAGCCGACCTCGAACAACGGCGCGGGCTCGCCCGGCCCACGCGGCTGGATCATCCCGATCAGCCGGTCGCCGGCGAGCGAATCGCGCACCATCGCCCGATAGCGCGGCTCGAATATGTGGAGCGGCAGCTGCGCGCGCGGGAAAAGCAGCGCCCCGGCAAGCGGGAAGACGGGGATCCGGATCGGCCTGCCGTCCGCCATCAGGTGAAGAGGATCGCCGACAGCCGGCGGCGCTGCGCCCCGGCCCACGGATCTTCGAGCCCGACCACCTCCATCAGCTGGAGAAGCCTCTTCCTCGCAGCGCCTTCGTTCCAGTCGCGGTCGCGGGCGATGCTCTCGAGCAGGTGGTCGGCCGCTGCGTCCCGATCCCCGGCCGCCATCAGCGCCCCCGCGAGCTCGAGGCGGGCCTCGTGATCGTCGGGATCGGCGGCGATCCGGCGCTCGAACGGACCGGTGTCGACTCCCGGCGGCGCCACCTGCGCCAGTTCGAGCGCGGCCCGGGCCCGGGCGATCGCGGGATCCTTGGCGACGCTTTCCGGAGCCGAATCGAGCAGCGCGCGCGCCTCGTCCGGCCGGGCGGCCGCGACCAGCGCCCGGGCGAGGCCTCCGATCACTCCGGCATGGTCGGGCGCCATCTCAAATATCTGCGCGAAGATGTTCTGAGCGCGCTCGGCATCGCCCGCGGCAAGCACCTCCTCCGCCATGGCGATGAGCGGCTCGATCTCCGCCTCGATTTGCTGGGCCTCGCCCTGGACCGGCAACTGCTCGAGGATCTGATCGAGGAATCGGGTCAGCTGCCCTTCGGTCCGGGCGGGCGACAGATCGGCGACCGGCTGGCCCTGGAATATGGCGTAGACGGTTGGGATGGACTGAACCCGGAATTGGTCCGCGATGAGCTTGTTCTCGTCGACGTTGATCTTGACGAGCCGGACGCCCCTCGCCGCATAGTCGGCCGCGACTCTTTCCAGGATCGGGGTCAGCTGCTTGCAGGGGCCGCACCATTCCGCCCAGAAATCGACGATGACGAGCGAGGTCATCGACGGTTCGATCACGTCGCGCCGGAAGCCCTCGATCGCCGCCTTGTCCGCCGCGCTCATGCCCAGTGTCGCCACAATCCGCCTTTCCGATCCGATCGTCTCGTCCCGCCTATGTGGGATATTGCGGGCCTCTGCCAAGCCTCGACCGTCATGCTGAACTTGTTTCAGCATCCAGCGTCGAGCCGCCCCGCGGGTCGAAGCCTGGACCCTGAAACAAGTTCAGGGTGACGAAGGGAAACAGCTTTGGCCATCCCGCGCGCTTAGCCCCTTGCCGGGTGGCGGACCCCATGCTAGCAGCCGCCGCCTTACCTCAGCCGGGGGCGTCAGCCGCCCGGCGCGGCTCAGAGCGGGCGTAGCTCAGGGGTAGAGCACAACCTTGCCAAGGTTGGGGTCGAGGGTTCGAATCCCTTCGCCCGCTCCAGAAGTTCAATGAGCCTGCACCGGCAGCCGGCGCTTGCTTCGATCGTTGCACTAGGAAGCCGGCCGCTCAGTTCCGCTGACCGAGGCGCGGCCAGGGCGAGGTCGCAATGCGACTTCCTTCGACCAGTCCGGATCGGCGTCGCGGCAAATCCATCAACTTGGCAGACGCAGCATCCCGTCAGGCCTCAGTACGGCGCAGCTTAACCGGAGAGCCCAAGGACGATCGGGTGCTTGCGCAAGCGAGGAACGAAGGGGGCCGTTAGTGACTGTCCTCTTGGTGCCCCACATCCGGAAATCGACTGCCTTATAAGGCACGTGCCTTATAAGGGAGAAGCCGCCTGCCCTCAGTCTAATCAGGTCGGGCTGGTTGGCCAGGCCGGATGGCGCCGACCCGCCCTCTCTCAATCTCCCGCATCGATAAACAATTTGACTATTATCGAAATTCGATACATTATGCATCGATAGTCAATGAGGGAGCGAATCGATGGCGGTTACGGATCAAAGGCTGATGGGGATGGTGCTGACGGCCTTGAGGGTCCTTGCGGTCCTGAACCTCGTCTGCCTCTTCGTCTTCGTCGCGGTCCTCGCG
>DASVUW010000395.1:0-6382 GCA_036386845.1 Allosphingosinicella sp.
CCGCGCTTCAGGACCAGGGTCCGGATCGCGACATTGAACCCGGCCTCGCCGTCCGGTGCAAGCCTGCCGATACTACCGGTATAGGCGCCCCGTCCTTCCCCTTCGAGCGAAGCGATGATCTCCATCGCCCTGATCTTGGGCGCCCCGGTCACCGATCCGCAAGGGAAGATCGTCTCAAGCAGATCCACTCCGCCGAGACCGTCCTCGAGCTCGCCGACCACGGTGGAAGTCATCTGGAGCACGGTCGGATAGGATTCGACCTCGAACAGGGCCGGCACCTTGACCGTCCCCGGCTTCGACAGCCGCGAAAGGTCGTTTCGAAGCAGGTCGACGATCATCAGATTCTCGGAGCGCTGCTTGGGATCGCTCCGAAGCGCCTCCGGATCGCTATCCGCGGGCGCGGTCCCCTTCATCGGCCGGACCGTCACCTGCCCCGCCTCGAGAGTGAAGAACAGTTCGGGGGAGAAGGACAGCAGCCAATGCTCGCCGGTGAAGGCCACGCCGCCCCATCCCGCCCGGGCTCTAGGCCGAATCGCGGCGTAAAGCGCGAGCGGATGTCCGGCGGTCGCGACCTCCGCCGGAAAGGTCAGGTTGGCCTGATAGATGTCCCCGGCGAGGATATGCTCCAGGGCCTGCCCCACCGCTGATTCGTGCGCTTCGCGCCCGACCAGCGGCTGCGGCCGCGCCGCCCAGGCCCCGGCCGGATCGGGAAGCAGCGCTTGCGCGTCGACCTCCTCCCACCCTTCGAACAGGCCGAACCAGAGCAAAGGCGGCCCTTCCGGCGCGGCATCGCTCGCCAGCGGCGCCAGCTTCGGCTCAAGGGCGTGGCCTGCTTCATAGGCGACGAAGCCGGCCGCCGTCCGGCCGCGCAGCCGGTCGAGCGCCGGTCGGACCTCCCCGGTCCGCCGGGCCTCCACCACCTGCTCCGGCCCCCTGTACAGCCGCGACCGACCCTGGAACTCGAGCAATACGAACGGCTCCCCGGCTTGCCAGAAGCGGCGCGGAGGCCCATTTGCCGGGGCGTCAGGAGAGTTCATCTTGGTCACCAGCGTCTTCGACCTTTTCAAGATCGGGGTCGGCCCGTCGAGCTCCCACACGATGGGGCCGATGACGGCCGCGTGCCGCTTTGTCGAGGCGCTGTCGCAAAAGGCGATGCTCGATCGCGCCGGGCGGGTCCTCGCCGAGCTCTACGGATCGCTCGCGCTGACCGGCAAGGGTCACGCCACCGACCGGGCGGTCATCCTGGGGCTGTCGGGCGAGCGGCCCGACCGGATGGATCCCGACGCCGCGGACGAGGTGATCGCCGCGGTCCGGTCGACCGGCCGCCTCCGTCTCGGCGGGACTCGGGACATCGCCTTCGACGAGCCGAACGACCTCAAATTCCTCCAGCGCGAGCGGCTTCCGCACCACTCGAACGGAATGCGCTTCACCGCCTTCGACTCCTCCGGCGCATCGCTGGAGAGCGCGGTCTATTATTCGGTGGGCGGCGGGGCGATCGTTGACGAAGCCGCGATCGCCGGAAACGCTCCGCCGGAGGGCCTCTGGGACATCCCCTACAATTATCGCTGCGCCGACGAGCTTCTCGCAATCTCCGACCGCGAGGGCCTCACCATCGCGCAGATCGCGCGGGCCAACGAACGCGCCGTCCGGTCCCACGAGGAGATAGACAGCCGCCTCGATTCGATCGTCGAGGCGATGGAGGGCTGCATCGACCGCGGAATCGGCCGGGCCGGGATCCTCCCCGGCGGGCTCAACGTCAAGCGCCGGGCCCCCGGCCTCCACAAGCTGCTCCTCGACCGGGCCGAGCGGACCCTATCGGACCCGCTCACCGTCCTCGATTGGGTCAACCTCTGGGCGCTCGCGGTCAACGAGGAGAATGCCGCCGGCGGCCGTGTCGTCACCGCTCCGACCAACGGCGCGGCCGGCATCGTCCCCGCCATCCTCCGCTACTACCGGCGCTTCACCCCCCATTCGACGGACGAAGGCGTCCGCACCTTCCTCCTCACCGCCGCAGCGGTCGGCTCGCTGTTCAAGGAGAACGCCTCCATCTCGGGCGCCGAGGTCGGCTGCCAGGGCGAGGTCGGGGTCGCCTGCTCGATGGCCGCGGCCGGGCTCACCGCCGCGCTCGGCGGAACCCCCTGGCAGATCGAGAATGCCGCCGAGATCGGCATGGAGCATAATCTCGGCCTCACCTGCGACCCGGTCGGCGGCCTCGTCCAGGTCCCCTGCATCGAGCGCAATGCCGTCGGAGCGATCAAGGCCATCGAAGCCTCCCGCCTCGCCCTCGTCGGAACCGGCGACCATCTCGTCAGCCTCGACCAGGTCATCGAGACGATGCGCAAGACCGGCCTCGACATGAACGTCCGCTACAAGGAGACGTCGCTGGGCGGGCTCGCGGTCAACGTGGTGGCGTGCTGAAAAGGGCGCAAGGCCCCGCACGGAGCCTGGAAATGCGCGAGCCACCACGGCAGCGGAACATTAGCCTTTCATGATCCGTTCATGGTTGTGCTTGTACGGGTTTTTGTACATACCAGCGTGCGGAGGCGACCATGGACGTACTTACTTATTCTGACGCGCGTGCGAATCTGAAGGGCGTGATGGATCGCGTCGTGGACGATCGTACACAGGTGGTCATTACCCGCCAAAAGTCCGAGGCCGTCGTAATGGTCTCGCTGGAGGATTGGAACGCGATGGAAGAGACCATGCATCTGCTTTCGACTCCGACCAACGCGGAGCGTCTTCGTTCGTCCATTCGCCAGCTGGAGGCTGCGAAAGGCTCAGAGCATGATCTTGTAGAGCCGTGAAACGGGTATTCTCCGACGAGGCGTGGGAGGATTATCTGTATTGGGTCGAGTCGGACGCCAAGACCCTCACGCGGCTAAATGAGCTAATCAAAGAATGCTGCCGAACCCCCTTCAAAGGAACCGGGAAACCGGAACCGCTAAAGGGGGATTTGCAAGGTTGGTGGTCACGCCGGATCACCAAGGATGATCGGCTTGTGTACCGTGTCACCGGGAAAGCGCCGGATCAGTCGCTGGAGATCGCCCAGTGCCGCCTGCACTACTGACGGTAGGCTTGAGGCCCCGACTTGTGCAGATGCCTTGCGCCTCCTAGCGTCGCCCCGCCTTCTGCCCGAGGAGTCCCGAATGCGCCTTCGCCTTTCCCTGCTCGCCGCCGCCGCCTTGCTCGCCCCTCCCGCTCTCGCCGAGGTCGAGAAGCCCGCCGCCATCGTCGCCGACGGCATTCCGGCCGTTCCGGACGATCTCGCCGAGCGCACCCGCGCCTATATGGAGTTCCGGACCGCCGGCCTCCAGGGCTGGAACCCGGCGAAGCGCTCGCTCGCAATCACCACCCGCTTCGGCAACACCGCCCAGGTGCACGAGGTCGCCCGCCCCCTCGGAATGCGCCGCCAGATCACCTTCGAGGCGGACGCCATTTCGAGCGCTTCCTATGCCCGCAAGCTGGGCGACGTTCTCGTCATCCAGAAGGACGTCGGCGGGAGCGAGTTCTGGCAGCTCTACGTGCTCGACAACGGCCGCCTGAGGATGATCACCGACGGCAAGAGCCGCAACTCGATCAACGCCTGGAGCCACGACGGCCGCTGGCTCGCCTATACCTCCACCCGCCGCAACGGCACCGACAACGACATCTACATCGTCGACCCGCGCAATCCCGCGAGCAACCGGATGCTCGCCCAGGTCAAGGGCGGCGGCTGGGGCCTCGCCGACTTCGCGCCCGACGGCCGGAGCGCAATCGTCTCCGAATATCTCTCGATCAACAAGACCAACCTCTACCGGGTAGACGTCGCGACCGGCCGGATGACCCCGTTCGGCGACCATTCGAAGCCCATTTCCTACGGCGGCTCGCAATTCGCTCCGAACGGCACCTTGTGGGTCACCTCCGACGAGGGTTCCGACTTCCAGCGCCTCGGAATCCTCGACCCTCGGACGGGCCGCTTCACGGCGATCGCGCCGGAGCCCCGCTGGGACGTGGAAAGCTTCGACATCTCCGACGACGGCCGATTCATCGCCTATATCGTCAACGAGGCCGGGATCAGCCGGCTGAAGCTGCTCGACACCCGCACCCGCCGAAGCCGGGCGGTGACGGGCCTTCCGGTCGGGACGATGGGGGGCCTCGAGGTCGCGCCCTGGGGCGATATCGCGGTCAGCGTTGCCTCCGCGCGCTCCCCATCGGACGTCTATGTCGTCAACCCCAGGACCCTGGCCGTCACCCGCTGGACCGAGAGCGAAACGGGCGGACTAGACCCGAGCCGCAACGTCGAGCCGGTCCTGGTCGAGACCACCAGCTTCGACGGCGAAAAGGTGTCGGGCTTCCTCTACCGCCCCGATCCCGGCCGCTTCCCCGGCCGCCGGCCGATGATCATGAGCATCCATGGCGGTCCCGAAGGCCAGTCGCGCCCAGGCTTCCTCGGGCGCAACAATTACCTGGTGAACGAGCTCGGGATCGCCCTCTTCTATCCCAATGTCCGGGGCTCGACCGGCTTCGGCAAGCGCTTCGTCGCGCTCGACAACGGCGCGGATCTTCGCGAGAATTCGGTGAAGGACATCGGCGCCTTCCTCGACGTCCTCGCCCGCGACCCCGCTCTCGATCCGGCCCGATTCGCCGAGACGGGCGGAAGCTATGGCGGCTACATGTGCTATGCGAGCGCGATCCGCTACGGCGACCGCTTCAAGGCCGCCAACTGCATCGTCGCCATCTCCAACTTCGTGACTTTCCTCGAAAACACCCAGAGCTACCGCCGCGACCTGAGGCGGGTCGAATATGGCGACGAGCGGGATCCGGCCCAGAGAAAGAAGCTCCTCGCCATCTCGCCGCTCACCCGGATCAAGGAGCTCAGGCTTCCGCTGATGGTCCAGACCGGCGGCAACGACCCCCGAGTGCCCGCCTCGGAAGCGGAGCAGGCGATCAAGGCCGTCCGCCGCAACGGCGGAACCGCCTGGCACCTCCTCGCCCAGGACGAAGGCCACGGCTTCGCCAAGAAGGTCAACCAGGACTATGCCTTCTGGGCGAGCCTCATGTTCTGGCAGCGCCACCTGCTCGGCGAGCGGGAGCGGCGCGGGACGGAGTAGGGTCACCCAAAATCCTCCCCTGCATTTGCAGGGGAGGGGGACCATGCGAAGCATGGTGGAGGGGCCCTTTCTGAGTCGGAAGAACCCCTCCACCGCGCTCCGCACGGTCCCCCTCCCCCGGGAATCCGGGGGAGGAATTTTCCGAAGGCGCCCCCCCTTCACCCCACCGGATAGCCGATCTCGCGAGCTTCCCGGACTAAATCATCCCAGTCCGCCATCCCGCCGAGGGCGTACGCCAGTTCCGGGGTCAGCGGCCGGTGGGCGTAAACGGCGGCCACCGTGGCCGCATCGGCCGCTCCGCCGAACCTGGCCTCGACGAATCGAGGATATGAGGCCGGATCGCCGTCCAGCGGGCTAAGCAACGCCTCGGATCCGTCGCGCCCGCCTGCATAAGCCGGGACGGCCGCCCGCTGCCACGCGCAGTCCGAAGGCCCGCGCCACAGGCAGAAGGTGACATCCTCAGGCGTGAACGCCACCTCACCCGCAACGTCGGCGAATTCCGCCGGAACCTGCCGGTAGAACAGGCCCGGATCGACGTCCGCCACCGCCGCCTCGGGATCGTAGCCCTTGATGAAGCATCCTTCGTCGGCGAACAGCGCGAACAGTTCTAGCCGGGAGCGGTCCCGCCTCCAGCCCATCCCGGCGCCGTCGCTCCATCCCGCATAGAATGAATAGAATCGAAAGTCCCAGTCCGGCTCGATGAGGACCTCCAGCATCGCCAGCGACTGCATCAGCCGCTCCAGCTCGGGGGGTGCCGGAAGCCGTGACAGGTCGAGCGTCGAGATCGGAGCCATGACGGTCTTCAGCGCGCCTTCCCCGCCAGCCATTCCTCGATCGCGCGATAGGCCGAACGCCCCCGCGCAGGATCGTCGCCCAGGCCGGTAGCGAAATAGGCGATTCCGCGGCCCGTGGCCCGGTCGATCCACAGGCCGGAGCGAAGGCCGTAAGCGTCGCCGGCATGGCCGAGCCGGGGCCTGCCGTCGCCGTACGGGTCGTCCTTCGGCGCGCATTGGGCGAGGATCTGAACGGCGAGGCCGTAGCCGCAGTAGAAATCGCCTTCCGGATCGCCGTTGGCGCCGTCGAAGCGCCAGTGGAGGCTTTCCATCTCGCCGACGCTCGCCTTAGTGAGGAACCGGCTTCCGTCCGGCAGTCGGCCTTCACGAAGCAGCAGCCCGCCCACCTTGGCGAGGTCGCGGACGGAGATTCGAAGGCCGCCCTGCGGCGAGAAGAGCGCGCCGTTTTCGCCGGGACGATAGCCGGCGAGCTCGCAGCCGCCGTCGGCCGCCGGGACC
>DASVUW010000396.1:0-3425 GCA_036386845.1 Allosphingosinicella sp.
GTCCGATCGTCGCGAGCGGCAGCGCCAGCACCGCGTAGAAGAAGAGCGTCGGGAGCGGCAGGCGGGCTTGCTGACGGTGCATCTAATAGGACTTGACGCGATCTCGCCGCCGCGTCAACTTGCTACTGACGATTAGTATAACAAGCGCCACGGGGCGACGTCGGTCCTGGGAGGAAATCATGAAACGCACCCGCTTGCTGTCGGCTTGCGCCACATTCGCGATGATCGCTCCGGCGCCCCTCATGGCGCAAGCGGCTCCGGCCGCGGCGGAAGCCGAGACCGAAGCCCAAACCGAAACCGGGTCCGAAGCCGTGGCCGAAGCCGAGGCCGGCATCCAGGACATCGTCGTCACCGCGCAGCGGCGCGAACAGGCCCTTCAGGACGTCCCGATCGCGGTCACGGCCTTCACCGGCGAATCGCTCGAGGAGCGGCGAATCGACGACGCCCTGGACGTCCAGTTCAACACGCCCAACCTCATCTATGTCGGCAACGAGCGTCCGGCGCTTCGCGGAGTCGGCAACAACGCCATCTCCTCGACCGCCGAGAACGGCACTCCGGCCTTCACCAACGGCGCCTATGTCGGCGCCCGTGCGGAGAACGAATATTACGATCTCGAGCGGATCGAGATCCTGCGCGGCCCCCAGGGCACTCTGTTCGGCCGCAACACGACCGGCGGCGCGATCAACCTCATCACCAGGCGCCCGAACGGTGACTTCGGCGGCGAGGTCTTCGCCGAATATGGCAATTTCGATTCGCTGCGCCTCAAGGCCGCGCTCAACCTGCCGCTCGGGGACGTCCTCCAGCAGCGCTTCGCCGGCTATTATCTGAAGCGCGACGGCTACACCGAGAACCTGTTCACCGGCCGCGGCATCGACAGCCGCGACCAGTTCGGGCTCCGCAGCTCAACGCGCCTGGTGATAGGTCCTTCCACGCAGGCCAACCTGATGGTCCAATATTACCGCGAGAACAGCTCCCGCTCGCGCGAGAACAAGCGCCTCTGCAAGGCGACTCCGGTTCTCGGCTGCTCGCCGGTGGAGCTCGGCTTCGACTCGCCGGACGCAGCGACGACGGTGTTCCAGAAGCTGCTCGCCGCTTTCTCTCCGGCCGGAGTCTTCCCGAAGGGCGGCAACATCTACGCCGGCGCCGTCAACCCGCCCAACCTCCGGCAGGTCTCGGCGGATTACGACCCGACCTATTTCGGCGAGGAATTGCTCGCAACGCTCGACCTCTCGCACGATTTCGGATCGATCACTCTGAACTCTCTCAGCGGTTATGCGAAGGGCGAGACGGAAGCGAACACCGACTACGACAATGCCGCGCTCCCGTTCCGCTTTCTGAAGCCCATCACCTACCGGCTCGACGACGACACGGTGATCACCACCGATCAGCTGAGGACGACCGACAGCTTCAAGGGACGCGGCCGAACCTACACGCAGGAGCTGAGGCTGACCTCGGACTTCGAAGGCCCGATCGACTTCACCGCCGGCCTCTTCTACCTCAACACCAGGAGCAGCGCCTCCTTCGAGATATTCCATCCGGCGCTCGAGCTCGCCGCGATCGCCTTCGGGCTTCCCGAGGCCTCCCGCCGCTTCATCAACGAGACTCCGCGGGCGAAGACCGAATCGCGGGCGGTATTCGGGGAAACCTACGTCCGCCTCGGCGAGGCGACTCAGCTGACCTTCGGCCTGCGCTACACCAAGGACGAAAAGGCGATCCGGACCCGCACCATCCTGCTCTCGCCCCCGGGGCCGTTCGTGGTCGCGGAGCGGGAGTATAGCCGAGTGACCGGCCGCGCGGCGATTGATCACGAGATCGACCATGGCGACTTCGGTCAGAGCCGGCTCTACGCCTCCTTCGCGAGGGGCTACAAAGCCGGCGGCCTCAACCCCGGCAACAGCAACACGCCCGAATTCGCGCCCGAGAGCCTCGACGCGTTCGAGATCGGCGCCAAGAACGACCTGTTCGGCCGCAAGGTCCAGGCCAACCTGGCCGCCTTCTACTACGATTACAACGATCTCCAGCTCGGCCAGCGCGTCGCCGGGACCGCGATCACCAGCAACGGCGACGCCCGAGTCTGGGGCCTCGAAGGGGAGTTCCTGTTCCTGCCGATGCCGCGCCTGCAATTCAACGCGAACCTCTCCTACCTGAAAACCCGCATCGGCGACTTCACGACGGTCGACGCCGCCAATCCGGCCCAGGTGGATCCGAAGACCCAGACGCCAAAGACCTCGCCGCAGGTCCCGGTGAACCTGAGGGGGAACGAGCTTCCCTATGCGCCGAACTTCAAGGCCAATTTCGGCGCCCAGTACACGATTCCGCTCGGCGCCGGCGGCTGGTCGGCGACCGTGCGCGGCGACTATGTCTTCCAGGGCAATTATTTCGCCCGCGAGTTCAACACGCCGAACGACCGCATCGACAGCTGGCGCATGGCCAACGCCTATCTGCGCTTCGTCAACGGCGACGAGACTATCGGCGTCGAGCTGTTCGTGAAGAATATCGGCGATTCCGACGCGATCACCAGCTCGATCATCGAGGATGCGCAGGTGGGCAGCTACCGCAACGTCCGAGTGCTGGAGCCGCGCACCTTCGGCGTATCGACCCGGCTTCGTTTCTGAACCGCCGGAAGAGGGACGGGGCCATGCTCGAGCCGGTGGATCGCGCGTTCGGGGAGAGGTTCCTCACCAGCATCGACGATTTCTACGCGCACGGCGTCCACCTGCTGTTCAACGAATGGTGGGAAAGCGCCCCCGCCGGAGTCGTCGACAAATATGTGGCGGCGCTGGAAGCGGATCCGCAGGTCGCCGATCTTGCCCGCGAGGGGTGGTATGCGGAGCCGCTCGACGTCGAGGCTCTCGAGGATTGCGCCCCGGGCACACTGGGCCACGCCTATCGCGACTTCATGGTCTCCAACGACCTGATGGAGCATCTCGCCGAAGGGTACCGAGACCTGCACGAGCAGTTCGCAGCTTCAGGCAAGCTCGATTCAATGCCGGCAGTCCTCAAGTACAAGGTGCTGAGGGGCTATCAGACCCACGACCTCCACCACGTCCTCACGGGCTATCCCGCCACTCCGCTGGGCGAGCTCGGCCTCCAGGCGTTCCAGCTCGCCCAGGTGGAATTCCCCTATTCGGCGATGTGGATCAGCGTCGTCACCGGCCACATGGCCTATGTCGACCCGTGGCTGATCAAGCCGGCGATGGACGCCATCGCCCACGGCTGGGCCTATGGCCGGGAGGCGCGCAGCATCCAGTTCGTCAAGTTCGAGACCATGTTCGATCGCCCTCTCGAAGAGGTCCGAGCCGAATATCGGCTGGGTCGGGACTGCGGCGGCGTGAGCAGGCTCCCTTCGGCCGCTTCACCCGAGCTTCTCAGGCCCTCGGCACCGCCGTCGGCGGGCTAAAGACTTGCGTCTTGCAAAAGAGCTG
>DASVUW010000397.1:0-8502 GCA_036386845.1 Allosphingosinicella sp.
GGGGAATTCTAGAGGCTAGCCCCTTCTGCCCGCCCCCTCTATCAGCCCGCTATGGCGAGTGGCGGCGAGACGAGGGGAATCAGCCGGCGCACCCTGCTGATCGGAGGCGGCGCGGGGGCCGGCCTCGTCGTCGCCTGGGCGCTCTGGCCTCGATCCTTCGAGCACAATCTTCGCGGCGGGGAAGGCGAGCATGTCTTCAACGCCTTCCTGCGGATCGGCACCGACGGCCGGGTGCTGGTTGCGGTACCGCAGGCGGAGCTCGGTCAGGGCAGCTGGACCGCGCTCGCGCAGATAATCGCTGACGAGCTTGGCGCCGACTGGCGAACCGTCGGAGTAGAGCCTGCGCCGCTCGGTCCGCTCTACGCCAACCGGTTCCTCTTTGAAGGCGAGGACGACGCTTCGTTCGCCGGCGGCATTCGGCGTTGGCGCGCGCAAAGTTTCGAGGGCGGCGAGGCGGCCATGCTGACGGCGGGATCGACCTCGGTCCGGGCGTTCGAGGAGCCACTTCGCGAAGCCGGCGCGGGCGCCCGGGCGCTTCTGATGAAGGCTGCGGCGGGACGCTGGGGTATCGAGTGGGAGACCTTGGACACCGCCGCCGGTTTCGTTACCGACGGCGCTCGCAAGCTGGCCTTCGCCGAGCTCGCCGAGGCGGCGGCGGCGGAGGCCCTGCCCGAGCATCTTCCGATCCGCGCGGGCATCGACAACCGGCTGGCCGGACAGGCGCTGCCGAGGCTGG
The DNA here is from genome assembly GCA_036386845.1 of Allosphingosinicella sp. Classification (GTDB taxonomy): domain Bacteria; phylum Pseudomonadota; class Alphaproteobacteria; order Sphingomonadales; family Sphingomonadaceae; genus Allosphingosinicella. Next base: position 737 of record DASVUW010000397.1, read on the forward strand.
ACTCGCCTTCGAAGGTCGACGGCTCGGCGCCGTTCGCGGGCGACATCCGGCTGCCCGACATGGTCTATGCCTCGGTCAGGGCCGGGCCGACCGAGGACAGCCGGCTCGCCCGCTGGAAGAAGGAGGCGGGGCTCAAGGTGCCGGGCGTGTTCGGGGCGGTGGATGCTCCGGGATGGGTCGCCTGCGTCGCCACCAACTGGTGGGCGGCGAACCGGGGCGTGGAGGCTCTGGAGCCGGTGTGGGAGGTCCCGCATCCGCCGGTCTCCAGCGAGAGCATCGATTCCGCCTTGGCCGGAGCGCTCGAGCGCGACGAAGGGCGCCGGGTGTACACCCGCGGCGACCTCGCCGACGCGTTCGAGGGCGGGCATGTGCTTCGCGGCCATTACAGCGCCGGCCCGGCCGCCGGCGCTCCGCTGGAAACGCTGACCGCGACGGCGCGGCTGGGCGGCGGCCAGCTCGAGATCTGGGCGCCGACCCAGGCGCCCGGGCTGGCCCGGGCGGCGGCGGCACGAGTGGCGGGGCTCGACGAGTCTCAGGTCGCGCTCTACCCGACGCTCGCCGGGGGCGGCTACGGGCGCAAGCTCGAGACAAGGGCGATCGAGCAGGCGGCGATGGTGGCGGTCCGGACCAAGCGCCCGGTGCAGCTCAGCTGGTCGAGGCTGGAGGAGAGCGTCCAGGACGGGTTCCGGGCGCCGGCCCGGGCCCAGCTGCTGGCGCGGCTCGACACGGGCGGGATCGTTCTGGGCTGGCAGGCGCGGATCGCCGCGCCCGACACCGGCGCCCAGCTCGCCGAGCGGCTTCGCGGCGGCGGCAGCGCCATGGCAGCCATCGGCAATCCGACGGCGGGCGCGGTGCCGCCTTATGCCATCCCCGCCGTCGCGGTCGATTACCTGCCGGCGGAGACTGGACTCAGGGTCGGCGGCTGGCGCTCGGGCGCGCACAGCTACACCGCCTTCTTCACGGAATGCTTCATGGACGAGCTGGCCCGGATATCGGGGGTGGAGCCCGTGTCCTTCCGGATGCAGATGCTCGGCGACAATCCCAGGCTGGCGCGGTGCCTGACGACGGCGGCGACCCTGGGCGGCTGGGACGGCGGGATCCCGGGAAGCTCGATGGGAATAGCCTGCCACAGCGCGTTCGGAAGCCATGTCGCGGTGCTGGTCGAAGTCGAGGTGACGGCCGCCCAGGATGTGCGGGTGCTCCGGGCGGTGTGCGCCGTCGATTGCGGGCGGATCGTCAATCCGGACCTGGTCCGCCAGCAGATCGAGGGGGGGCTGGTCTTCGGGATCGCCTCGGCGACCGGTCGGGCGATCGGCTTCGAAGGGGGCCGGCCCGATGTCCGCGGCTTCGGCCATTTCGGTTTCCCCATCTTGGCCGCATCGCCGGACGTTACGGTCGAATTGCTCGAGAGCGAGGAGGAATCGGGCGGCGCGACCGAGCTCGCGGTTCCGGTCGCGGCGCCGGCCATCGCCAACGCGCTGCACGCCCTGACCGGGCGACGGTTAAGATCGCTGCCGCTGCGGGTGGGCGGATGAAGCCCCCCGCCGACCATCCCAACGTGCCGCCGCCTAAGGTGGGCGTTCTCCTGATCAACCTCGGCACCCCCAACAAGCCCGAACCCGGGTCGGTTCGGCTGTACCTGAAGGAGTTCCTCTCCGACCCTCGCGTCATCGAGATCCCACAGCTCCTCTGGCAGCCGATATTGCGCGGGATCATCCTCAGGACCCGGCCGAAGAAATCCGCCCACGCCTACACCCAGGTGTGGACCGACGAAGGCTCCCCGCTCGCAGCGATTACTGCCCGTCAGTCGAAGGCGCTTGCGCATGCGTTCGGCGATGACGTGATCGTCGACCATGCGATGCGCTACGGCGAGCCGGCGATCGCGGGCAGGATCGACTCGCTCAAGGCCCAGGGGTGCGAGCGGATCCTGATCGCTCCGCTGTACCCGCAATATTGCGCGGCGACGACCGCGACCGCGAACGACGAGGCCTTCCTGCGCCTGCGGCGGTTGCGTTGGCAGCCGGCGGTCCGGACCCTTCCGCCCTACCATGACGATCCCGCCTATATCGGCGCACTGAAGGCTCGGCTCGAGGAGGGGCTGGGGAGCCTCGATTTCAAGCCTCAGGCGATCCTTGCGAGCTTCCACGGAATGCCGCAGCGGACGCTCGAGCTGGGCGACCCTTATCATTGCCACTGCCGCAAGACCGCCCGGCTTCTGAGCGAGGCGTCGGGACTCGATCTTGTGGTCGCATTCCAGTCCCGCTTCGGGCGGGCGAAATGGCTGGAGCCGGCGACCGACATCACGCTCGCGGCGCTGCCGGCACAGGGCATCACGAAAGTCGCGATCTTCGCGCCCGGTTTCTCGGCCGATTGCCTCGAGACATTGGAGGAGCTCGCGATCCGGGGCCGCGACACCTTCCTCGACGCCGGCGGAACCGATTTCGCGTACCTCCCCTGCCTTAACGACAGCCCTGCGGGGGTCGAAATGCTGCGCAGCATTTTGGGCCGCGAGCTTGAAGGTTGGAGGAGCGTTACGTAAGGGCCCCCGCACAACGAAAAAATGCGAGGAGACTGAAATATGGCACGCGTTGCGATCGTCACCGGCGGCACCAGAGGCATTGGCGAGGCGATCAGCATCGCCCTTCGCGACCAGGGCGTCACCGTCGCCGCCAATTATGCCGGCAATGACGAGAAGGCGCGCGAGTTCACCGAGCGGACCGGAATCAAGGCGTATAAATGGGACGTCGGCGATTTCGACGCGTGCCAGGCGGGCGTGCAGCAGGTGGAAAGCGAATTGGGGCCGGTCGACCTGCTCGTCAACAATGCCGGAATCACCCGCGACGGGACGATGAAGCGGATGACCCGGCAGGCCTGGGACGAAGTGATCGACGTCAATCTGGGCGGCTGCTTCAACATGGCCAAGGCGGTATTCGAGGGCATGCAGTCGAGGAAGTTCGGACGGATCGTCAATATAGGATCGATCAACGGCCAAGCCGGCCAATATGGGCAGGTCAATTACGCCGCCGCCAAGTCGGGAATCCACGGCTTCACCAAGGCGCTGGCCCAGGAGGGCGCCCGCGGCGGGGTGACGGTTAACGCGATCGCGCCGGGCTATCTCGACACCGAGATGGTGGCGGCAGTGCCCGAGGACGTGCTCGCCAAGATCGTCGCTCGCATTCCCGTCGGCCGGCTCGGCAAGGCGGAGGAGATCGCGCGTGGGGTCGTCTTCCTGTGCGGCGAGGAGGCGGGGTTCATCACCGGTTCGACGCTCAGCATCAACGGCGGCCAGCATATGTATTGAGGGGGCGGAGCGTGCCGGTCATCCCAGCGAAGGCTGGGATCCCGTGGGGTGAAAGGCTCCGGTGCCCTTCGCCCGCTGGGGCCCCAGCCTTCGCTGGGGCGACGTGCTGATGGCGCCGCCCGCTTCCTCTTCCGGCCCCGTTAAACGCTCCGTGATGATCGCGGGGCATTCGACGTCGATCAGCCTGGAGCCGGTTTTCTGGGATGCGCTGAAGGGAGCTGCGGAGGCGGAGGGGGTGCCGGTTAGCGCGCTCGTGGCGCGGATCGATGCGGAACGGATCCAGGCGCCAGCTCCGCCCAATCTGGGCAGCGCCATTCGCGTCTGGCTGTTCGAGCGCGCCTCTGCCTCCCCGCGAGCGTGCTCGTGGGGAGGGGGACCACCGAAGGTGGTGGAGGGGTGATCTGGAACAGGCCTCGTCAGGTCACCCCTCCACCACCCTACGGGTGGTCCCCCTCCCCATCTCTTCGCGATGGGGAGGCAAGTCAGCGCCCCAGCAACACTCTCGCCTGGGTGGCGATTTGCGCCAGCATCGGAGCGGTGGTGACGGGCGCGTTGCGGACTCGCTCCACCACCCGGCGGAACTGGTCGATTCGCGGGCCTTGCGCGGCGACCCACTGGTCGACCGCCTCGGTCGGCTCGCTTCCCCGCTTGCGGTGCAGGAAGTCGAGCCGGAGCTGCTCGAAATCGCGCGCGAGGCCCGCGGTCAGGAGCCGCTCCCACTGGTCGCTTGCCCGGAACTGGTTGGCGGCGCCCTGGGCCCAGTCGAGCCCGAGCGCCTCGCCGAGCCGGGTGTAGGCGTTGGTGAGGCCGATCACGTCGACTCCCATGCGCTTGCCCAGGGCCGCGATCCCGACGGCGCCGTTGAGCTCGAACAGGCGGACGATCTTGCGGGCGATGTCGTCGGGCGCTCCGAGGTCGACCAGCCGCTTGCGGCGGTCGCCGGCCTCGCTCGCCACCTCGCGGCGGAGGAGGCCGTCGACGGCGTCGTCCAGAGCGTTGAGGCCCAACGCGAGATTGCCGACCATCTCGGCGAGCTTGGTCGTCGCCGAGGTGTTGCGCAATATGTCGGCCATGTGGAGCTGGAGCGCCTGGCTGGCTTGTTCGAACAGTTCGAGCCTAAGCTGCTCGGGCAGGTCGGCGGTGTCTAGCCGCTCCCAGAAGACCTGCATGTCGAACAGCCGCTCCGCCGCGACAAAGGCTGCCGCGACCTGGCCGAAGGAGGCGCCTTCTTCCTCGGCCAGGGTGAAGGTGGCCGTGATCCCGAGGCGGTTGACCAGCCGGTTGGCGATCTTCGTGGCGATGATCTCGCGGCGAAGGCGGTGCTGGAGGATGGCTTCGCTATGGCGGGCCCGCATCGTCTCGGGGAAGGCGCCGCACAGCTCTGGGGTCAGGGTCGGATCCTCGGTGATCCTGCCCGATTCCAGCGCGGCCTGAAGCGCCATCTTGGAGGTCGAGAGCAGGATCGCGAGCTCCGGCCTGGTGAGGCCGCGATGCTCCTGGGCCCGGCGCATCAGGTCCTCGTTGGATTCGAGGCCCTCGACCGCGCGGTTGAGCCGGCCGCCTTCCTCGAGCATCTCCATCGCCCGGAGCAGGGGCGGGAGGCCGGCCGCGCCGCTCCGCTCGGCGATCGACAGCGCCAGGGTCTGGAGTCGGTTGTCCTCGAGCACGATCGCGGCGACCTCGTCGGTCATCTCGGCGAGGAGGGCGTTTCGGTCCTCGAGGCTGAGGCGGCCCTCGATCATCTCGCGGTTGAGCGGGATCTTGATGTTTACCTCGTTGTCCGAGCAATCGACGCCGGCCGAATTGTCGATGAAGTCGGTGTTGATCCGGCCGCCGAGCGACGCGAACTCGATCCGGCCGGCCTGCGTGATCGCAAGGTTGGCGCCCTCGCCCAGGGCCTTGGCCCGAAGCTCGGCGCCATTCACCCGGATCGCGTCGTTGCCGGGGTCGCCGACCTCCGCGTTGCTCTCGCTCCGGGCCTTGATGTAGGTGCCGATCCCGCCGAACCAGAGCAGGTCGACCGGCGCCGAAAGGATGGCGGTGAGTAGGGTGGCGGGATCGGTCTCCTCGGCCTCGAGGCCGAGCAGGGCGCGGACCTCGGGGGAGAGCGGGATCGACTTCTGGGAGCGCGGGAAGATCCCGCCGCCTTTCGAGATCAGGCTTCGGTCGTAATCCTCCCAGCTGGAGCGGGGCAGTTCGAACAGGCGCTTGCGCTCCACCCAGCTCGACGCCGGATCGGGATCGGGATCGAGGAAGATATGGCGGTGATCGAAAGCGGCGACCAGCTTGATCGCCTTCGAGAGCAGCATTCCGTTTCCGAACACGTCGCCCGACATGTCGCCCACGCCTCCAACCCGGATCGGCTGGGTCTGGACGTCGATCCCGATCTCGCGGAAGTGGCGCTGGACCGAAATCCACGCGCCTCGGGCCGTGATCCCCATCGCCTTGTGGTCGTAGCCGTAGCTCCCGCCGGAGGCGAAGGCGTCGCCGAGCCAGAAGCCGCGCTCGGTGGCGATCGCGTTGGCGACGTCGGAGAAGGTCGCCGTGCCCTTGTCGGCGGCGACGACGAAATAGGGATCGTCGCCGTCGAGGACGACCACGCCCTCCGGATGGACGATCTTGTTGCCGACGATATTGTCGGTCACCGAGAGCAGCGAGCGGATGAAGATCCGGTAGCTCTCCGTGCCTTCGGCGAGCCAGGCGTCGCGGTCCGTCATCGGCGGCAGGTGCTTGGGATAGAAGCCGCCCTTGGCGCCGGTCGGAACGATGACGGCGTTCTTGACCAGCTGCGCCTTCATCAGGCCCAATATCTCGGTCCGGAAATCGTCGCGCCGGTCGGACCATCTGAGGCCGCCGCGGGCGATCGGGCCGCCGCGCAGATGGATCCCCTCGACCCGCGGCGAATAGACCCAGATCTCCCGCCAGGGCAGCGGCTGGGGCAGGTTCGGGACCTTCGCGCTGTCGAGCTTGAAGGCGAGCGCCTCGCGGCCTGCGGGCGTGAAGGCGTTGGTCCGCAGGGTCGCCGAGACGACTCCGTGGAGGAGCCTCAGTATCCGGTCCTCGTCGATCGCTGCGACCTGGGAGAGGCCGTCGCGGATGGTCCGCTCCGCCGCTTCGACCGCGCCCTCGCGCGGGCCTTCGATCCGGGGGTCGTGAAGCGCGTCGAACAAGGCGATGAGGCCGTGGGCGACTTCCGGCGCCCGGCGCAGCGCCTCGACGACGGTCACCATCGAATAGGACAGGCCGACCTGGCGCAGGTAGCGGAACCAGGCGCGGAAGAGGACCACGTCCCGGGGCGCGAGCGCGGCGGCGACGAGCAGCTGGTTGAACGGGTCGTTCTCCGCCCGGCCCTCGAGCACCTCGGCGATGGCGCGCTCGACCAGCTCGGAGCGTTTGAGCACCTGGTCGGCTTCTCCGGCCCGGACTTCGAGCAGGAACTCGTGGACGTAGCCGAGCCGGCCCTCGTCGAGCGCGGTGGGATGCTCCTCCAGCACCCGGAATCCGAAATTCTCGAACACCGGCACCGCGTCCGAGAGCGGGATGATCTCGGCCAGGCGATAGGTATTGAGCCTCAGGCGCTTGGGGTCGTCCGCCGCCTCGCGGTAGAGCCGGGCATCGCGCTGGGCGGCGCTGTCGAGAGCGCAGATCCGCAATATGTCCTGCGCCGCCTCGACCGGCGGAACGGAGACCCGGTAGGCTTCGGGGAAATCGTCGAGATAGGACAAAGCGAGGCGGGTGGCGCGTTGAGGCCCGACCAGCTCGCCGAGCGCCTCCTCGACCGAGGGCTCCCAGCCGCGGACCATCTCGTCGAGCCTGCGGTCGAGCTCCTGGACGTCCGGGGTGGGGGTCTCGGGCCCGACGTAGAGCGTGTAGCGGATGAGTGCGAGATCGCCGTCGCCCAGCTCCACCGACCAGTTGGATATCCGCCCCTGCGAGGCCTGCTCGATCATCTTGCCGATGGCGAGGCGGCGCCTCGTCGTCAGCTCGTCCCGCGGCAGCCAGACGAAGGCGAACATGTTGCCCTTGAGGATCGAGCGGACGAGGGCGAGAGTGGGCCGCGGCCTGTCGGCGAGCGACATGGCGGTGGTGACGAGCTCGCGCACCGCGTCGACGCTCAGGCTGACGAGGAGATCGTGCGGAAGGGCGGTGACGGCGTGGCGGAGCGCCTTTCCGCTATGGCCCGAAGGGTCGAAGCCGAACTCGGTTTCGAGCTGCTGCAGGCGCGCCCGCAAGAGGGGCACTTCCTCGACGGGAGAGCTCAGGGCCTCGCTCGTCCAAAGGCCCGCATGGACTCCGATGCCGGTGACCTTGCCGCCTTCCCTGACCGGAACCACGACCAGGTCGAGCGGGACCCGGCGATGGACCGAGGCCCGGCGCTCGGCCTTGGCCAGGAGCGGGACGTCGCCGCCCTGCTCGAAATAGCGCATGGCGCCGAGCGCTCCGCCGGGGTCGGTCGGCTCGCCGG
>DASVUW010000398.1:0-13316 GCA_036386845.1 Allosphingosinicella sp.
AGGGCACGATCTCCAAGATGGTCGCGCTCGCGGCGCTGATGCCGATCGTCGCCGGGGTGGGCGGCAACGCCGGCACCCAGACGCTGGCGGTGACGGTCCGGGCGCTCGCCACCAACCAGCTCACCCAGTCCAACACCTGGCGGGCGATCCTCCGCGAGATCCAGGTCGCCTGCCTCAACGGGATCACCATCGCCGCGGTGATCGGCGTCGGCGTCGGCCTCTTCTTCTCCAATCCCGCCCTCGGCGCGGTGATCGCGGCGGCGATGCTCGCCAACATCATCATCGCCGGATTCGCGGGCGTGTTCGTCCCACTGGCTCTCGAGAGGGCCGGCGCGGATCCGGCGGTGGCCTCCTCGGTGTTCGTGACGATGGTCACCGATTCGATGGGCTTCCTGGTCTTCCTGGGGCTGGCAAGCGCGTCGGGGATCGCGGGCTGAATTTTTGGCCCGATCCGAAGCGTCAGAGCTGGACCCAGACGCCTGGCTTTACCCGGCGCTCGCCCCAGCGGAGGCCGTCGCCACCGCCATAATGGCCTTCGGCGCAGATGCGAAGCGCGACGGGGCTTCCGTAGCCTGCGCTTTGGCGGGGGCTGACCCAGCTTCCGGCGCTTCCGTCCCAGACCTTCATCTCGTCCTCGCCGACCAGGACGGCGGTCACTTCATGGTAGATATGCTCGCCGTCTAGCCAGTGGCACGAAACGTCCTCGCCGCTCCATTTCGACTGCCACTGCTCCGACGCCTCGGAGCTGTAGCGCTGGACCAGCTGGGCCGGAAAGGCGGTGAGGCCGCGGGCCCGGAACGCCTCGGCCGCGAGCGCCGCATGGGCTCCGCAGTCGATCGTCTTGCGCTTGACGACTTCGCACCAGTGCATCGGCCAGGGGGAGGGCCCCCATTTGTATTTCCCCCGGATCCAGCGCGGACCGCTGGTCAGCTCCGCGCCGTTCAGCTGCGCGAAGTCCATCGCGGTCACCCACTGGCGGGCGATCTCGCAGCAGGCCTGGCCGTGATGGGAGAAGGCGCTGTGCGGGAAATCCTGCCAGCGGTCGCTCGGAAGCGGCGTCGGCGACTCCGTTTCGGGGCGGACGTCGATCCGTGCCTCAGCCTCGGCCAAATACATAAGACATGCTCCTGTCATAACCGCCGGCGTCGCAGAAGATGAGCATGTCGCCGGCCTTCGTGCCTTCCGGCAGCGAGACGTTGGAAGCGACGATGTCATGCTCCATGCAGAGCCGGCCCATCAAATGGGTCTTGCCGCGCCCGAGCGGCTGGAGGGCTCCGGTCTTCCCGCACTGGTGCAGGATCCGGTGGGGCTGGAAGGCGTGCATCGGCAATTCGGCGATCGAGGCGTCGACCACGGCCTCGACATAATCCTCCTCATGCTCCTGGATTTCGAGGATCCGCATGGCGAGCGCCATCGAGGGCTGGGCCATCGCCTTGCCGGGCTCGGACACGATCTGGCGGGCGCCCGGCAGAAGCGCCCTGACCGTCTCGACGGCGCGGGCGAACTTGCTCTCGTCGTCCGAATGCCAGTCGTCGGGGAACCAGCCGCCGCCCATGTCGAGAATCTCGATCTTGCGGCCCGTCAGGCTCTCGATCGAGCGGCACCATTTCAGCATCGATTCGAACAGATGCCACCATTGGGCGACCCCGATGTTCGAGCTCGCCATGTGGAAATGGATTCCGAAGGCGGTGTCGGTCGGGAGCCGGCCCACCGAGTCGATCAGCTTCGCGAAGGTCTCGGGGCTGTCGAGCGGGATTCCGAACCGGGAGACGACGTTCGGGGTGCGGATGCGGATTCCGACATGCTTCGACGACATCTCGCCGGCCTTTATCGCCGCGACGCAGCGGTCGAGATCGGCGACGCTGTCGCAGAAGACCGCGTGCATCCTCTCCTTCGGCATCATTCCCTCCGGCCACCATTTGCCGGGGCCGTTCAGGATCACCTGGTCGGCCCGGAAGCCGATCTCGATCGCCTTCTGCGCCTCGGCCAGGCTGATGCACTCGGCGTAGAAGCCGTTGTCCAGCGCCAGCCGGATCAGCCGGTCGTCCGGATTGGTCTTGATCGAATAGCCGCTCACCACCTGCACCTCGTTGGTGCTGAGGCGGTGAGCCCTGGCCGCGGCCCGCTTGAACAGGCCCTCGGCGGTCTTCTCGAAGAACAGGAATTGCGGGGTCTGGAGCGAGTCGAGCTCCATCGCTCCGATATCGCTTAGATAGACTTCGGGGACGTCAGGCTTGCCGTCGGCATCCTCGTCCTCGTCGCCGGTCACCAGGCCGAGCAGCTCGGCGTCCTGCTTGTGAAGCCGCTCGGCGAGCGAGGTCAGGCCCGAGGGGTGCTTCATCGAGTGGCCGACCGCTCCAGCGAATGGCTCGGGGAGCGCCGGGAGCGGATAATCCGCCCTGACCGGGACTTCCAGGACGACCCGGGTGAACTCCGCCGCTTCGGCCTCGGCCGGCCGGGCCCGGATTCCCGTCGCTCCCTGGACCAGAAGGGCCGGAAGATTGTGACCGCCGATGGTCGCCCCGTGAACCCAGGCCGGGAAGCGCGGGTTCATCTCGAGCAGCCAGCATTGATCGGCGGCGTCGCGGACCATTTCCAGCTCGCCGCCGCCCGTCCAGTTCAGGTCCCTGACGATCCGGCGAAGCTCCCTCTCGAAGGCCGGGTCGACCGGGCCGACGTCGCCGGCCCAGGTCTTGCCCTCGGCTGTGACGTCCCGCTTGCGCATGGCGACGCAGGCCAGAAGCTCTCCGCGATAGGCGGCGAGCATCACCGATTCCTCATAGCCGCTGACATGGGCCTGGAGGAAAAGCTTCTCGGTCGACCAGACCTTGGTCAGCGCGGCCCGCGAGGCGACGAAGCTGTCCCAGCCCGGCACCCGCGCCGCGTCGTAATAGGGTCCCTTGAGCCAGACCCGCCAATTATGCTCGCGGCAGAAGGCGTGAAGCTCCCAGTCCGAAAGGTCGCTCGAGACGAAGGGGGGAATCTTGACGGGGAGGCCCTGATGGGCCTCCACCGCCGGCTTGGCGATCCGCTTCAGGGCCGGCGCCGGAGGCGCCAGCAGATTGGGATGGCCGTCGGGGAAGACGGAGGCGAGCCACATCGCCTCGAGGTCGCTCCCGGAAATCCAAAGCGCGCCTCCGTCGAGCACCTCGCGTACCCGCTCGGCGTAGAGATCGAGGTCGAGCTCGTCCCAAGGCCGCTGGATCCAGAGGTCGTCGAGGTCCTTCCAGTGGATGCCGGACACGCGGTTATTGTATTCGACTCCGACCAGGGTCGCGTTGGGATAGCCTTGACGCAGCGAGCGGACGATACCGACGCCCGGCTGCGGGTTGCCTCCTCCATAGAGGCCACTGATATATACCTTCATATTTCTTCCAGGCAGCAATGACTGTTCGCCGGAACGGCGGTCATTAATTGAGGAACTTGTTGTGCTGAATCATAGTTCAGCTTGCGGACCCGCTGTGATTATTTAACGGAACCAATACATTAACCAGGGTTAAGATGGGCGAATATTTTATAAAACAACTAAGCAAGGGCGTTGCGGTTCCGTCATCATCGGATAGCGCCCTCTATCCCAGCTATGTCGATCTCGATCCCTGTATCGACGTGGCTCGGCTTAGGGCGCTCGATTCCTATGTGCGCGAGCGCCTGGAGCGCAGGCTCGAACGCGCCCGCGACCTTCGATTCTACACCGGGCCCTTCCTGCTCGACGGGCGGGCGCCCGACCGCCCGGGCCCGCGGATGGTCTATCTCGCCGAATCCTCGCGCGGCAACGGTCTCGAAGCCTATTACGATCTCGACGATACCGAAGTCTGGGAGCCGAGCCCGGACGCCGCCGAATTTTCCGAGCTGATGGACTTCATCGCCACCCTGCCCTTCGCCGCGACCGGACGGATGCTGATCATCTACGACGATTCCGGCCGCGAGGTCCCCGCCCACCGCGACCACGACAACCAGGACCTGTGCCACGAATTCATCTGGCTCAGGACCAATTTCGACAAGCCCTTCTACATGCTCAATCCCGAGACCGGCGAGAAACGCTATGTCGAGGGCCACAGCGCCTGGTTCGATTCGGTCAACCAGTTCCACGGCGCCGATTCGTCGGGCGGCCTTTCCTTCAGCATCCGGATCGACGGGCGCTTCTCCGACGATTTCAGAAAGCAGATCCCTTTCCCCGAGACCGGACGGGCCGCTGCGCCGGCGCTGTGGGCCGGGGCCCCGATGCGCCGAGCCGAGTGCAACCAAGTGCCGCCCCGGTCTGTTCTCGCCACTGACAGGTAGTGGCGGGCGGGTGCCGAAAAGGAACCCCTTGATGTTGCGTTACGTGATGGCAGCCCTTCTCGCCGCGGCGCCGCTCGGAGCGGCCCGGGCTCAACCGCAGGAGACCGAAGGCTGGGCGCTCGCCGCGATGCAGGGCGGCTGCATGGTGCAGGCCGTCTCGCCCCAGGGAACCATGCTCTCCATCTGGGCCTTCGCCGGCGAGGAGAAACTGGGCTTCCTCCTCCAGAATCGCGGCTGGGAGGTGGAGGACGGCAAGAAGACCGCTCTCCAGGTCGAGTTTTCCGGCGCCCGCCGGCTCGCGGTCGAAGCCACCGCCCGCGCCGACATCGACGCCGACGGCCCCGGCCTCTATTTCACCGTCGAGCCCGGCCGCGCCGATCGCGGCAATTTCCTCGCCGCCTTCACCAGCGCCCCGGGCATGAGCATTCGCCGCGACGGCGCGGACGTCGACACCTTGTCCCTCGCCGGAAGCCGCGGCGCCATTTCCAGCCTCGCCAAATGCCTGGCCGACAAGTGGAAGGAGGCAGGCCCGGCCCCGGTCGAGGCGAAGGAGTCCGAGGCCGCCGCCGACGAGACGATCTGAGCCGTCGAATCGTCATTCCGGCGCAAGGCCGGAGCCGAAGACGGCCGTAGGTCAATCCATGAACGCCGGCCACGGCGAATGCCCACGATCCGTGTTCCCGGATCCCGGATCAAGTCAGGGATGCCGGCGCTCCTTTACTTGAAGTAGCTGCCCCCCGGCCGCGCCGGCGGCGCCTGCTTCTCCGCCCGCGGCCTCGGCGGAGGCCGCCGCTCCGCCCGCGCCGCCGCTTCCGCGCCGTGGGTGGCGAGCTTCAGATAGGCGCCGTGCGCGCGCCTCAGCCGCTGCCGCTCCGCCTCGCTCTTCGCCTCGCCGAGCTGGGTCAGCGCCTCGTCGGCTTTCGACTGATATTCCTCGGCCGTGCTCATCGGATCATTCCTTCTGGAAGGGGGGCGAGGGCCTCGGCCGGTCGCTCATCGAGCCGTGGGCGCTTTGCCGTGCAGTGGCAACTTAATTCAGGTCAAGCCCGCCGGCCCGGTCCGCGAGGCGCCCGGCCCACGGCCCGCCGCGCCTCCTCTGAACCGGCTGAAAAAGGGGTTTGCACCCGCCTGCTGCGTCGCTCGAGGGCGTTCCACGTGGAACATTAAGTGAACGCTTAAATTTCCACGTAAGGCCGTGCAATCCGTCCGCCCAACTTTCGTAAAGCGACTTGTTCTCGCCATCTCCATCCAAGCCAGGCCTTTGATTTATAAAGAAAGACAGAGAATGCCGGAATTGGGTGAACATCGACACGAAATGCCACGAATCGCCTGGAATCGCCACGAATCGCGTTATTTCGCCACTGGCCCATCAAGCTTCCCGCACGGGGCCGAAATCCCGGCGCGTCCGTCGCCGCCCCCGCCGTCATCGGTTCCAGGCGCCAGCCGGCGGCCGCCGTCGACTCAGGCCCCCGCCAGCCGCCGCGCGTCTCCCCGGATCGCCGCCAGCACCTCCGCGTCGACCGAATGCGGCTCGACCTCATGCTCGAAGAACAGCTCCAGCTTCGCCGCAAAGGCCGCGAAATCCGGAGCCGCCGCAAGCATCACCCCCCTGACCGCCCCGCCGAACGCATCGACCCGGTCGTCATAGACGTCCTGCAACGCCTCCTCCGCCTCGGCCGACTGCCCCGCCGTCGCCCGCTCCAACCCCCGCAACTCCGCCTCGGCGGCGCGAAAGGCGGCGATCGCCACGTCCCACTCCCCGTCATTGCGAGCGGAGCGAGCCGAAGGCGACCGAAGGTCAACCAATCCAGCCCTGGCTCCGACGCCGCACTGGATTGCTTCGTCGCTACGCTCCTCGCAATGACGGGGAAGAAGCGGCGCAGCGACGGCGCCGCCCAGTACCGCCCGGCGCGATATCCTGCGCCCGCTCACGCCGAGCCCATCGAAGGCCGTAGCCCTCCGCCCAAGCTTCGATTAAGCTGCCCAACAGCCATCAGCCAAGCCGCCCGAGAACAGCGCTGCGCTCGCGAAGCGACCGCAAGCAGCGAACGGAGTCGGCGCAGGCCGGCCGGCGAGGCGCGCGGACCGTCGCCGCGCGAGCTCGTCCGACGATAAGGCGCGGCTTTGCCGCGCCTAGCCACCCTCCACATGATCGATTAAGCTGCGCAGCAGCCATTACTCGCCTCCTTCCGGGAAAGGCGTGCGGTGGTCAGAGCCGGAGCAAGGTAGCCGCCTTGCTCCGGTTCACTATCGACTTCCTGCTAGCAGAATGTCTGGGTGGCCGCAATAGCCGACAAGCCAAAAAAGAAGATGGGCCGACCCCCCACGGGTATTGGCCGGACTATAGGACTCCGCCTCTATCCGGTGGAGGAAGCGGCCTTGGAGGCTTGGATCGCACGGCAGCCGGACCCCAAGCCGAGCAACCCCGAGGCCATTCGCCGGATACTGAGGGAGCACCTGCTGAGTTGACCCGTTGCGGCAATTCTTCTCGCCACAGCAGGTAGTCACACGTTGGTGGACAATCTTACGCCCAAGCGCCGTTCTGAAATCATGGCGCAGGTTAGGTCCAAAGACACCTCCGCTGAGGTGCGCGTCCGCAAGGCCGCTCATGGGATGGGATTTCGGTTTCGAGTCCACCGAAAAGATCTCCCGGGAACACCGGACTTGGTGTTCCCAAAGCTCAGAACTGCTATGTTCGTGCACGGCTGCTTCTGGCACCAGCATCCAGGTTGCCGGCGATCAAGCGTTCCGAAGACCCGTGCGCAATTCTGGTTAGAAAAATTTCGTCATAATCTTGCAAGGGACCAGCGTGTCACAGAGGCCTTGGAGGCCGAGGGTTGGGCCGTTGTGGTTATTTGGGAGTGCGAAACAAAGTCGCCGGACGAACTTCGAATGGCTATAAGAAGGTCGCTGAGTGTGTCCGCTGAGTCGCATGCCAAGACAAAATGATGCGCCAGCTTGAGCCGCGCAAAGAAAGAACTCGCCAGCAAACCGTCGGCTAGATACTTCCCGAAGCGGGAGCGGGGGGTTAGTGCCGGATGCATAGTTCGAGGTCCGTAGGGACCGTCGTTGACCTCTTCAGTGGCTGCGGCGGCTTCTCATTAGGTGCAGAACTGGCAGGCTTTCGGTCGCTAGCCGCCGTCGATGTGGAGCCAGTCCTGCAATCTGGCTACCGCAGGAATTTCCCCCACACGCGCGCTATCGAGGCCGACGTGTCCGATCTCGATCTCCATGACTGGCGGATGCTCTTGGATGGTAAACGTCCAGACGGATTGATCGGCGGCCCTCCCTGCCAAGGCTTCAGCTCCATCGGTAAGCGGGAACTGCGGGACCCCCGCAACACCTTAATATCGCAATTCTATAGACATGTAGCACTGCTGCGCCCAAAATTTTTCCTTATGGAAAACGTGGAAGGCATATTGCACGAGCAAAACCGACCTTTGCTAGACGCTGCGTTAGAAACCTTGCCTTCACATTACGTGGTGGTCGGTCCAATTTCGGTGAACGCTGGGGACTATGGAGCTGCCACAAGGCGGCGCAGGGTAGTGGTGTTTGGCTATGATCCGGCAGAATTTCCTTTCACCACAGAAGAAGACTTCAGGCCTCTGACGTTGTCTACGGCAACGGTTCGCGACGCTATAGCCGACCTTCCGAAGCCGATTTCCCAATCGAAAGACTCAGCCAATTTCGGCTGGGCCCAATATCCCGAAACGACCAGCTCGTTGCATCCGTACGCTGCGGCGGCGCGCCAGGCGCCGCCCCCCGATCTCGGCTCCGCGGAGGGGCGGGAGCGACACAAGCATGGTTTTGTGTCAGGGCTTTTCGAGACAGTACACTCGGACGCGATCCATACCCGCTATCTGGGGGTCGCTGGCGGACGTAGTGATCCAATCACGAAATCATATAAGCTTGAGTGGGATGGCCAATGCCCCACACTCAGAGCCGGTACGGGATCGGAGCGAGGAGCCTTCCAGGCGGTAAGGCCTTTGCATCCGGATGAAGGTCGGGTCATCTCTGTGCGTGAGGCGGCGAGGCTCCAAGGCTTCCCCGACTGGTTCGAGTTTCACCCAACGAAGTGGCAGAGCTTTCGAATGATTGGGAACAGCGTATCACCATATGTCTCGCTTGGGCTGATGAAGCCTATCGCGAGAAAACTCCAAGTGGACAAAGCCGCTTAGATGGGATGGACAGCATGAGTGATCGCGGTACCTTTACGGTTGACACTAGCCCTACGAAGACGGCGGTGGTGGAAAGCCTGACCGGAGACGCAACAGTCACAGAGTGCATATTAGATCTAATTGATAATTCCATTGATGGAGCGCGAAACACTCTGTTTAGGGACGACCTCGCGACGCCGAGTGAGGGTCTCCCAGAAAGCTACAAACCCTACTCTATCGACATCAAAATTGCGCAGGCTCGCTTCTCGTTATCAGACAACTGCGGGGGAATATCAGTTAATGACCTGGCGCATACGGCGTTGCGCTTTGGTAAGCCGTCAAACCATGAATTGGGGATTGGCTTATATGGCATTGGTCTTAACCGTGCGATTTTCCGTCTCGGTAGAAAGTCAGTATTAAAAACGGATGATGGAAAGTCGCAGTCAATCGTAACTATAGATGTCGACGACTACTTAAAGAACGATAATTGGAATCTCGATGCAGATCGCCGTCCCTCGCGTGGAGGGAATGGCTCTTCCATCGAAGTCACTCGACTATCGGCGGAGGCCTCCACCCTCTTCTCCGATCCCGGTTGGATCGACGATCTCTCCACCGAGATTGGGGAGTGTTATGCACATTTTCTTGGCAAGGGGCTGATCATTCGGGTCAACGGCAATTCCGTACTGCCTCAACCAGTTCAAGTTCGCGACAATGGTCCATTCGAAGAGAGATACAAGGCGCTCCACACTGTTGGAGGAGTGTCCGTGCACATCAGGTGCGGTCAACATGCCCGACATAGGTTCCCGCAGGAGGGGGAGCCGGAATACAATCCAGACGTCAATAAATCTCTTACCTCAGAGTTTGGCTGGACTGTAACATGTAACGACCGTTCGGTTGTCGCACATGACACCACTTATCGGACTGGGTGGGAAGCCAAATTTCATTCCGAGTTCTATGGCTTCTGTGGAGAGGTTCAGTTTATCTCTCGCGAGCCAGCTTTGCTTCCCTGGGATACGACCAAGTCTGACGTGGACCTACACAACCCCGCTTATCAGCAGGCGTTGGAGGAAATGAAAAAATTTGCTGCAGAATGGCGAAAGTTCCAGCCGGGCAGAAAGCGTGCCGGCCGCGAAGGGAGGCCGCTGCGAGGGGTTCCATTGGCCACTTCGCAAGGGCGGGGGCCTAACCTGCAATCGAAACCTGTCGTACAGCCGCCAGCACCACAGGCGCCAGTAAGGAAAGCCAGCTACGTCGATGTGCGAGAGGTACTACCTTCGGATGTCAATGAAGCTTGGATCAATGACAAACTCCTTGCGCTCGTTCATGAGGCCAAGTCGCTAGACCTTGCTAAGCACTCGTATTGCGGGCTTGTTTTGCTTAGAATGCTATTCGAGCAATCCGTTCTGCAGCTGTTCAATCGATCAGGAACACTCGGAGGCCTAATGATTTTCTGTTTGGCTCGTCGTCAGCAAGAAAAGGGAGTCGCTCCACTCTCAAATGATGAAAAGAAACGACCACCAGCTTTGGACGAAATGGTGGCGTACCTAGAGAGCGAACCTGCGGCATGGGGCGAGGCCAAGAGTCAGCACTTGAAGCACAGCTTGGCTGATGCAAAAAAGAGAAAGCCGTTGATGAATGGTGTAGCACATAACCCCTATCAGGTCGTCGATAGGAGTGAAGCCTACGTTGTACGCAACGAGCTTCTCCCCATCCTTAGACACCTCATCGAGACAGAGAAGGTGGTCTGATTTGATCCCCTAAGCACACCCCTCCACATAAAGAATGCTAGGCCCCCCGGCGCTGATCGCCTGCACCACCCCCTTCGCGCCCACTTCGTAGACGATTCCCCGAGCCGTCGCCGGAACCTCGTACCCCACTCCTCTCGCCGCCCCGCACTCAGCATAAACGAACTTCGCATCCCGCCGCCGCCTGTCTTGTGCCGCCTTCCGGCACGGCTTACCTTCCGCGGGCACGGCAAGGAGCGCTGGGACATGACGACACGGGCGCATAAGAAGGACGAGCAGCCGGAAGCGGCTGCCGAGCCGCTCGACCCGGCGTTCGTCGAGCGCTGCCGGGAGTCTCTGGACGATCCTCGGCCGGATATCCCGGCCGCGGAGGTGCGGGCCTATCTGAAGGCGCTGCACGAGGAGCGGCCGACGCGCGGTGCGTGACCCGGTCTACCGCCCGCTGGCGCGGCAGGACCTGGCTGAAATCTTCTGGGAGCGCTCGGAACGGGAGGGACTCGCCTCGGCCTCGGAACTGGTGTCGGCTATCCAGGACCGTTGCGAAGGCCTCACCAGCTTTTCGGAGCGTGGAACGCCCCGCCCGGAAATCGGCCCCGGCGTGCGATCCATTCCTTTCAGGCGCAAGGCCACGATCGCCTATCTGGTCCGGCCGGACGCAGTCGTGATCGTCGGCATCCTGTACGGCGGCCGCGACCTGGCGGCACTGACGGAGCCAAGGCGCCTTCCCTGACCTGCAATCCGCCCGCTAAGCACACCCCTCCACATAAAGAATGCTCGGCCCCCCGGCGCTGATCGACTGCACCACCCCCTTCGCGCCCACCGCGTAGACGATCCCCCGAGCCGTCGCCGGGGCCGGGGATCGCTCGTCCTTCGGCGGGTCCTTGGCCCAGGCGCTGAGATATTGCGCCGGCGCCTCCTCATATTTGTGCGGTTCGGCCTGGAGCGCCGGGCCGTAGGCGGCGCGGACCGCCGCCGCGGTGGCGCCGAGGCCGAGGCCCCGGTCCGTCTTCACCTTCGCACCGTCGATCAGGGAGATGCGGGTGAGGCGGCCCTCCTCGATCATCACCAGCATGCCCTCGGGCGCGCGGGCGGGGCGGAATTCGTCGCAGCTCGCCGGGTCGGGGCCGCCGACCGCCTCGGGGTCGTCGTCCTCGCCGAGGGCCTTCACGACCTCGGCGCGGGTCATGCCGATGTGGAGCGGGCCGAACCCTTCCGCCGTCAGGACAGGCTCGGCGGCGGGGGCCGGCGGGGTTTTCGGGGGGGCCGGGCCAGCCCCGGACAGGTGGGCGGCGCCCGCCTGGTCACCCCCTCGGTCGATTGGCGCTCCGTCGCAGCCCGCTACCAGCATCGCGAAGACCAATATCGCCACCCTCATGCAAATCCTCCGGCGCGAAGTGCCGCCCCGCGCTGACATACTAACTTCGCATACGCTTTGTCGCCGCCTTGCCTCACCCCAGGCCCGGGCCTAAAATCACCTGGATCGGAGACGCATATGGACCGCCAGCCCCCGGCAACAGGACTGGATGAGGATGAGTGCGGAGGGGTGCCCCTCGACACTGAGGACGTCGCCGCCGCGCCGCTCGACCTGCAGACGGTGCGGATGATCCGCAAGTCGCTCGACGATCCCCGACCGAGTATTCCGGCCGAGGAAGCGTTCGCGCGGGTTGACGCCCGTATCGCGGCGTACAAAGCAAAGCATGGCCTTTGAGGTCCGATTCTCGCAGGACGCGACCGATGACCTTTTCGAAATCTGGCTCTACATTGCGGGGGATTCAGGCCCGGATCGTGCGAACGCCGTCGAGGCCCGCCTCAGAATGTCCTGCCTGAAGCTCGCGAATTTTCCGGGTCGCGGCTCACCCCATGAGGAGCTGGAACCCGGCCTGCGAAGCATTCCGTTCGAGCGACGGGCGACGATCTTTTATCGCATCGGTCGGGACAGCGTGGAAATCGTGCGCGTCCGTTACGCCGGTCGGGCGTAGGCGCGAGTTCAATCGTTAGACGGCTCGAAGTCGCACTTCGATCGAACTCACTCCTCGCCCATCCGAAGCGCCGCGATAAACGCCTCCTGCGGGATGCTCACCGAGCCGTATTCTCGCATTCGTTTTTTGCCTTCTTTCTGCTTGTCGAGGAGCTTGCGTTTGCGGGAGATGTCGCCGCCGTAGCATTTGGCGGTGACGTCCTTCCTGAGCGCCGCGATCGTCTCCCTCGCGATGACCTTGCCGCCGATCGCGGCCTGGATCGGGATCTTGAAGAGGTGGCGGGGGATGAGGTCCTTGAGGCGCTCGCACATGTGGCGGCCGCGGGCTTCGGCGGCGGCTCGGTGGACGATCATGCTGAGCGCGTCGACCGGCTCGTTGTTGACGAGGATGTTCATCTTGACGAGGTCGCCCTCGCGGTGGCCGATCTGGTGGTAGTCGAAGCTCGCGTAGCCGCGGCTGATGCTCTTCAGGCGGTCGTAGAAGTCGAACACCACCTCGTTCAGCGGAAGCTCGTAGGTGAGCTGGGCGCGGCCCGCCACATAGGTCAGGTTCTTCTGGATCCCGCGGCGGTCCTGGCAGAGCTTGAGGATGGGGCCGAGATAGTCGTCGGGGACGTAGATGGTCGCCTCGATCCAGGGCTCCTCGATGCTCTCGATCCGGTTCGGGTCGGGCATGTCGGCGGGGTTGTGGAGCTGGATGACTTTCGCCGGCTCCTCCTTCGAATGGCTTAGGTGGACGTTGTAGATGACGGACGGGGCCGTCGTGATCAGGTCGAGATCATATTCGCGGGTCAGGCGCTCCTGGATGATCTCGAGGTGGAGGAGTCCGAGGAAGCCGCAGCGGAAGCCGAAGCCGAGGGCGCCCGACGTCTCCGGTTCGAACGTGACGCTGGCGTCGCTGAGGCGCATCTTGTCGAGCGCCTCGCGCAGCTCCGGGAACTGGTCGCCGTCGATCGGGTAGATCCCGCAGAACACCATGGGCTTCGGGTCGCGGTAGCCCTCGAGCGGCGCCGGCGCCGGGTTGCGGGCGGTGGTGACGGTCTCGCCGGAGCGGGCCTCGGCCACGTCCTTGATGCCCGCGATCAGGTAACCGGTCTCACCCGGGCCGAGCTGGGGCACCGCGGTCGGGACCGGGTTGCGGACGCCGATCTCGTC
>DASVUW010000399.1:0-2780 GCA_036386845.1 Allosphingosinicella sp.
ATCCAGCGGCGCGGGGTTCCAACCCTGTCTCATCCCCGGGGAAAGGACCCCGCGTCGCAACCGAAATTCCATCGCAAGGACAGACCCATGCACCGCACCCTTTCCGCACTCGCCGCCCTCGCCCTGACGGCAGGCACTTTCGCCTTCGCCGCTCCGGCTCATGCCGCTCCCGTCGAGGATGCGGTCACCATCAGCCTCGAAGGCCTCGACGCCGCCGACCCGGTCGACGCCGCCCGGATCGACCGCCGCATCCGCACCGCTGCCCAGAGCCTCTGCGGGTCGAAGCTGATCCAGCCGGCCCGGATGCGGGAGCAGGCCTCGGCCTGCGAGGCCGCGGTCACCGCCGACGCCCGCAACTCGGTCCAGCTGGCGGCCGCCAAGCAGGGCACGCCCTTCCGCCTCGCGCTTCGAGTCCGCTGACGGGAAGCCCAACGGACAACTGGCTCGCCGGGTGACGCCGCCCCTTTAGCGTCGCCCGGCGAGCCCTTTTGCATTGGCGAGGTAGAGCCGCCCGATCTTTTGTTCGGTTTGGTCGGCTAGGCGGGCCCACCAGCGGCCGCCATCATCCCGCCTTAAACCGGTGACGAAGTCGCGGCGGACGATGGCGGAGCGGTGAAGCCGGACGAACTTCGCGGGATCCAGCTCCTCCTCCAGCTTGCCGATCGTGTGGTTGATCAGCCAGCTCCTCTTGCCGACGTGGAGCCGCATATAATCGCGCTCGGCGCTGACCCGGTCGACATCCTGGGTGGACAGGCGAACCAGGCCCCGGGCTTCCGAAACCCAGAATTCCTCGACGAAGGGCGAGCCCGATTCGCGGCCGGCGGAAGGCTCGCTTCCGCTTGCAAGCCGCTCCCGGGCCCGCTCCACCGCCCGGGCGAGGCGCTCGGCGGAGACCGGTTTCATCACATAGTCGACCGCCTCGACGTCGAAGGCCGCGACCGCGAACATGTCGAAGGCGGTGACGAAGATGACGAGCGGCGGCTTCGCCACCCGCGCCAGCGCCCGGGCGACGTCGATCCCGTCCATCCCCGGCATCGCGATGTCGAGGAGCACCGCGTCGGGCTCCACCGCCTCGACCATGCGCAAGGCGGCGGCGCCTTCCGACGCGGTGCCGGCCAGGATCACCCCCTCCATCCGGGCGAGCAGCAGCTGGAGGCGCTCGACGGCGAGCGGCTCGTCGTCGACGACGAGGAATCGGATCGGATCAGCCATGAATCTCCAGGGGCATCGAGAGGGTGACTCGCCAGCCGCCTTCCGGCAGCGGGCCATGCTCGCACGTCGCCAAAGCGCCGAAACGCGCCGCGAGCCGCTCGCAGACGTTGACCAGGCCGACTCCGGTGCCCTGCTCGCCCTTCGCGGGGTCGGACGGGCCCCGGTCGTTCTCGACCGTCAGGATGAGCCGGGAATCTTCCTCGCGGGCGGTGACGGTGAGCCGCACCGACTCCGCGGTGCGGGCGACTCCGTGCTTGATCGCATTTTCCACCAGGGGCTGAAGGATGAGCGGCGGCACCCGCGCGCCGCGGAGCTGCGCCGGCACGTCGATGCGCACGTCGAGGCGCCTTGGGAAGCGCGTTTTCTCGATGTCCAGATAAAGCTGCTGGAACTCGATCTCCTGGGAGAGGGTGATGTCCTCGCTCGGATCCAGGGCCAGGCTCGAACGGAAGAAGGCCGAAAGGTTGACGATCATCGCCTCCGCCTCCTCGTCGCGCCGGGCCATGACGAGCGAGGACAGCGAGTTCAAGGTATTGAACAGGAAATGCGGATTGACCTGGTAGCGAAGCGCGCGCAGCTGAGCCTCCTGCGCGTCGCGCTCGGCCCCGGCGGCGCGGCGCTCGGCGGCCCGAAGGCGGGTGGCCGAGCTGATCGCGATGTAGAAGCTCGCCCAGGCGGCGAAGAAGAAATACCAGGTGACGAGCCCGTCGGCGATCAGGCGCAACGCCTTCTGGCGGCGCAATTCCGGATCGATCGGCAGCGGAAGGACGATCTGCATCCCCTTCTTGTCAATCGTGATCTCGTCGCCCGTGGCCGAGCGGACGATTCGGGTGCCGGGTCCCTGGCGGATGATGGTCCGCTCGGGCAGCGGCTGCTGAACGGCGAAGGCCAGGTTGAAGGTCGAGAAGATCGCCGCGGCGGGAACGCAGGCGATCGCGGCCGCGACGATCTGGATCCGGACGCTTTCGCGCGCCGCCCGGCTGAGGACGAAATAAACGAGGAAGGTGAGCACGATCCCGATCACGCAGCCGAGCGCCCTGTAGCTCAGCCAGTCGAGGCTCTCCTCGATCAGAATCGTGCGGATGACGATGGTCGCGAAGTAGAACAGCCAGAAGCCGAAGATCGACGCGGCTGCGAGCGGCAGATCGGGCAGGCGCCGATGCGCGCGATAGTCGGTGAGGCTCTCCATCCCGGGCCTTATTAGCCGGAGTTGCTCGAATTTGTCCTGTGCCGCGTGTCGTTCGCAGATCGGGGGAGCGGGTTGGTCGAAAATTCCTCCCCCGGATTTCGGGGGGAGGGGGACCGCGCCCTTCGACTCCGCCTGCGGCGTCGCTCAGGATGAACTGCACCTTCGGCGCAGCGCGGTGGAGGGGTTCTTCGGAGTCTGGAAGGCCCCTCCGCCATGCTTCGCATGGTCCCCCTCCCCGAGAAATCTCGGGGAGGATTTGAGATGACCCTCGAGATATCTGTGGAAAACTCATTTCGGCGCCGCGAAGTCACTGTAATCGCGTGCTTTCCTGCCGCGGCCCTGTGGCGGTTAGGTGACAGTCCGAGGTCCCTCTCATTCG
>DASVUW010000400.1:0-4342 GCA_036386845.1 Allosphingosinicella sp.
AATCGGGTGAGGGCGGCGTTTCGTCCGCGGCCCGGCTTTCGTCGAACAGCCGTCCGGCGAGGAGCGGAATCCTCATCGTCTCGAAGAATCCGGCCTCCACCGGATAGACGCCGAACTCCAGCGGCTTATCGAAACCGGGCAGGGTGAAGGTGCTGAAATTCATCATGCCGGTCGACACCCCGATCGAAGTGCGGCTGGCGGAGGTCACGCCCCTGAGCCGCTCCACTTCGCGCCGGAACGCCTCCCCCTCCTTCTCGAACTGGTGAACTCCGTCTACCTGAAGCAGCCCCGATCGATCGAAGCCGGGGTCGACGGTCCGGGCATAGACGGTCTGGCTGTAGACGACCGCCGTGCAGACGATGAGGCCGATCGAAACGGCGAACTGACCGATGACCAGAGCGGTCCGAAGCCGCCCCGAACCCGGCGCCTCGGAGGTCGAGGCGTTCGCCTTCAGAACCCGGGCCGGCTGGAAGCGCGAAAGGTAGAAAGCGGGATAAAGGCCGCCGATCAGAGCCACGAGCAGCATCAGGCCGAGCACCGGCGGAAGCACGCTGTCAGCGCCCAAGTAGCTCAGGGCCAGGTCCGCTTCGAGAAAGGTGCAAAGCACAGGGAGAACAAGCTCGACCGCGGCGAGCGCGAGCAAGGTCGCAACCGCAACAAGAAGCAGGGTCTCCCCCATGAACTGCGCGATCAGCTGCCGGCGGCTGGCTCCGACCAGCTTCCTCAGCGCGACCTCACGGGCGCGCCGGCTTGCCCCGGCCGTCGCGAGATTGGTGAAGTTGATGCAGGCCATTCCAAGAACCAGGGCAGCGATGATCGTGAAGGTGACGAGCGTTCCCCGCTCGATCCCCGGCTTCAGGGGGCTTTCGGCGTCGCTCAGATGCACGTCCTTGACGTTGACGAGACGCCAGTCCTGCCCCCCGAGCGGCGACTCGCCTGGCTGGCGGGGGACGACCTTCTTCTTCCACTCCGGCAGAGCCGCGTGGATCGCCGCCGGATCCGCGCCGGGTCGAAGGGTCAGATAGGTGAAGCCGCTGATCATGTCCCAGGCGCCCGCGTTGACGCTGAAAGCGACGTTGGGCGGCGGGCTGGCGGCATCGAAACGCGCGAGCATCTTGAAGTCGAGATGCGAGTGGGTCGGCAAATCCTCGAGGATTGCGGTGACCCGGTAATCGGTGGCCGAGTCCCCGCCCGGAGCCGCGGATTTGATGGTGATGGTTTGGCCTATCGGATCTTCGCGGCCGAAAAAGCTCTCCGCCGCGGTCTGCGTGAGGACGATCGAGCCCGGCGAGGAGAGCGCCGTGGCGGCGTCCCCCCGGGCGAGGGGAATCGCAAGGACGTCGAAGACGGGTCCGTCCACGAAGTAGAGGCCGTCCGGATACCGGGCCTCTCCCCGGTGGAGGATGACCGAAGAGCCGGACTGGAGACGGACCATCCTCTCGATCTGCGGAAAGTCTTTCTTGAGCGCAGGGCCGACCGGATAATTGGCCAGCTGGATTCGCCGCTCTTCGCCGGTGGGGCTCTCGACGCTGCTCTGGAGCTGGAAGACCCGCTCCGCGCCCGGAAGCCAGCGGTCGTAGCTGAGCTCGTGCCGCACGTAGAGGAGAATGAGGAGACAGGCGGCAAGCCCCAGCGCGAGGCCGAAGATGTTGATGAAGGCGTAGGTCCTGCTCTTGGTCAGAACCCGGAGAACGACTGTCGGATAATTGCGGAACATGGTCATGCCCTGAAATCCTCCCCTGCATTTGCAGGGGAGGGGGACCCCCCGAAGGGTGGTGGAGGGGCCTTTCGGACTCCAAAGAACCCCTCCACCAGGCTTCGCCCGGTCTCCCTCCCCGCGAAATCGCGGGGAGGATTTATGCATGCGCATCCCCTCACTTGCCCTTCGCCCCGGCTGGCCGCCGCGCGACGATCTTGATCTCGGCGATGCCACCGTCCGGGATCAGCCGATCGACGTCGATCGCCGTCCAGGCCGGATAGGGCGCTTTGACGTGCCGCTTATGCACGGCGACGATCGCGGGCATCTGCGCGGTGACGTCGGTGTGGAAGCTGGTGATGTCGACGACGTCGTCCCAGCTCGCCCCGGCGCGCCTCAGGATTGCCCCGATCTGGCCGTAGGTGCGCTCGAAAGCGGCCTCGAGCGGCTCGCCCTCGCGCTTGCCGACGACGATCCCGCTCAGGTAGATCGAGTCCCCGGCGACGATCGCGTCGCTATAGCCCCATTCCTCCTGGAATTTACGCCCCTGCGGGTTCTCGCTCATCAGCACCGTGGATCGCTGCCGCTCGCCGGCGACGGCGGGGGTGGCGAGGAGAGCCGCAGCCGCCGCAATGAGGAGGAGAAGAGGCCTTCTAAAGTCCTCCCCTGCATTTGCAGGGGAGGGGGACCATGCGAAGCATGGTGGAGGGGCCTTCCTGACTGCGAAGAACCCCTCCACCACCCTTCGGGTGGTCCCCCTCCCCCGCAAATGCGGGGGAGGATTTGAAGAAATACCCCCCCTCACGCCGCTCGCCGCCGCTCAATGAGGATCCGCCCGTCGAGCATGTTGACCACCCGCCCCGCATAATCGGCATGGGCGGGCGAGTGGGTGACCATGACGATGGTCGAGCCCTCGCGGTTCAGCGCCTGGAGCATCTTCATCACTTCCTCGCCGTGCTGCGTGTCGAGGTTGCCGGTCGGCTCGTCGGCGAGGATCAGCTTGGGGTTGCCGACCAGGGCGCGGGCGACCGCCACGCGCTGCTGCTGGCCGCCCGAAAGCTGGCTCGGCCGGTGCTTGGCGCGGTGGGCGACCCCGACCTTGTCCATCACCGCCTCGACCCTCGAGCGCCGCTCCGACGCGGCGACGTCGTGGTAGAGCAGGGCGAGCTCGATATTCTCGCGCACGCTCAATTCGTCGACCAGGTTGAAGCTCTGGAAGATGAATCCGATATTCTGCTTGCGCACGTTGGCGAGCTTGGCCTCGGGCAGTCCCGCCACCTCCAGCCCGTCGAACACGTAGGAGCCGCTGGTCGGCGAATCGAGCATCCCGATCACGTTCAGGAGGGTCGATTTGCCGCAGCCCGACGGGCCCATGATCGCGACGAACTCGCCGTCGGCGATGTCGAGATCGATCCGGTCGAGCGCCGTCGTCTCGACGGTGTCGGCGCGGTAGACCCGCGACAGTTCACGCATGGTCAGCATTGGCTTGAGCTCCTTCGTCAGGTGTCCAGGTCGAGCCGGTCCTTGTCGGCGAAACCGGTATAGGGGGAGGTGATGACCCGCTCGCCGGGCTCCAGCCCCTCGAGCACTTCGATATAATCCGCGTTGCGGCGGCCGAGGCGGACGCTGCGCTTGACGGCGCCGTCGCCGTCGGGCTCGACCACGAACACCCAGGCGCCGCCGGTCTCATTGTAGAAGGCCCCGTTGGGGATGAGCAGGGCCGGAGCCGGATCGCCGAGGGTCAGCTTGGTCTGAAGGGTCTGCCCGCGGTTGAGCGCCGGCGGCTCGGCGCCGACGAAGGTGAGATCCGCCTCGAACACGCCGTTCTTCACCTGCGGGTAGATCTTGGCGACCTTGGCCCGATAGGTCTTGCCGCCCATCTCGACGGTGGCGGTTTGGCCCGGCTGGACCCGGCCGAGATAAAATTCGTCGACGCTCGCGACCAGCTTGTTGCGGCCGGCGCTGTCCACCTGTCCGAGCCGCTCGCCGCGGGTCAGCGACTGGCCGACCTGGATCGAGAAGGCGGTGATCTGCCCGGAAACTGGCGCTCGTAGGTTGAGAGCGTCGAGGGTGGAGCGGGCGATGTCCAGGCTTCCGCTCAGCGAGGCGTTGGAGGCTCTAAGCTGGGCGAGCTGGCTGGTCTGGAGCCTCTGGTTGACCGCCCGGGCGCGCCTCAGGACCTCGGCCCGGCGCTGGCTGGAGAGATATTCGTCGCGGCTGTCGTTGAAGACCTTGGCGGGCACGTAGCCCTTCTCCATCAGCGGCTTCTGCATCTCGTACTGGCGCCTCGCCTTGTCGGCGGCGAGCTGGGCGTCGATGACCGCCCGCTCGTCCCCAATGCTGGTCTGGGCGAGCGCGAGCTCCTGGCTCCGCATCGAGTTGACCTCGCGCGACACGTCCGACTGCCGGGCGAGCAGGTTGAGAGCGAGGTCTGAATTGGAAAGCACCGCGAGCAGCTGGCCCTGCCGGACGATGGCTCCGTCCTCGACCAGGACCTTTTCCACCCGGCCGCCCTCGACCGCGTCGAGATAGACCGTGACCAGGGGCTCGACCCGGGCCCTCAGCGGCAGGAAGTCGTCGAACGTGCCCTTGCTCACCGCCGAGACGGTGATCCGCTCGGCCGCCACCGTCTGGCTTCCGGCGCTC
>DASVUW010000401.1:0-5754 GCA_036386845.1 Allosphingosinicella sp.
AGACCGGCACCCGCTTGAGCGCCTGCTCCGACAGGTCCGCCATCCGCCGGTTGGTCAGCCCTTCCGAGAGCGGATAGACGGGCTCCCGCTCCGGCAGGTCCGCAGCTTCCAGCGGCGGCAGCACATAGTCCGGGTGAACCATCTGCAGCTCCTGCCCGTACATCTCCATCCGCCCGGAGACGATCTTCGGCTCGGCTAAAGGGAGCTGCTTCTTCGCCCAGCCCGGATTGTTGAAGTAGGTAAGGGTCAGGTAATTCCCTTGCCCGTCGGTCGCGAGCACCCGGAACGGCCCGCGCATGCCACCCTGCCGGTAATCGACCGGAGTCACCTCCACCGTCACCACGCCGCCGGCATCGGCCATGTCGAGCACGTCCACCCGCCTGCGCTCGATCCAGCTCACCGGCAGGTGGAAGAGGATATCCACCACCCGCTCCAGCCCGAGCTTCTTCAGCGGCTTGGCGAGGCCAGGGCCGATCCCTTTAAGCGCCTCCACTTCGGCGAACAGCGGATTGAGAATATCGGGTCGCATGACTATCTCGCCTGCTAGCCAATGCCGGAGCGCTCCGCCAGCGCCAGCGACCTATCCCTATTGGAGCCCCATGGACCGCGACGACCGATTGAAACGCCTCCGCTTTCGCGCATGGCACCGCGGCACCAAGGAGGCAGACCTGCTGATCGGCGGATTCTTCGACACCCATGGCGCCAGCTGGGGCGAAGCCGAGATCGACTGGTTCGAGGAGCTACTGGAAGAACAGGACGTCGATATCATGGCCTGGGCGATCGGCACCGCCGCGCCGCCGGAGCGTTACGCGGGCCCGCTCATGGCCCGGCTAACCAACGTGAACTATATAAAGCATCCCGAATAAGTGACTGATCTCCAACGCATCCTCTCGGCCTCTGACCCGATCACGCTGGCCGGAGCACCGTCGGGCTTCCTGCCCTGGCTGGCGGCGGACCTCGCCCGCGCGTCGAAGGGGAGGGCGGTGTTCATCGCGCCGGACGAAGCCGCGATGCGCCACATCGCCGACGCGGCCGGATATTTCGCGCCGGAGCTGGAAGTGCTCGGCTTCCCCGCCTGGGATTGCCTGCCTTACGACCGCAGTTCGCCATCCCTGCGCTCCACCGCCGAGCGCCTCGCGACCCTGCACGCGCTCCAGCGCAAGTCCGACAAGCCGCAGCTCCTCGTCACCACCGTCAACGCCGCCACCCAGCGCACCCTGACGCCCTTCCGCATCCGGCAGCTCGTCGCCCGTCTCGCGCCCGGCGAGCGGATCGACCTCGAGCGGCTGATCCAGCTCCTTTCCGCCAACGGCTACCAGCGCACCGACACCGTCCAGGATGCGGGCGAATTCGCCGTCCGCGGCGGCCTCGTCGATCTCTTCCCCTCGGGTGAGAGCGAGGGCCTGCGGCTCGACTTTTTCGGCGACGAGATCGAAAGCGTCCGCCGCTTCGACCCCGCAACTCAGCGCACCACCGGCGACGCCAAGGGCGGCTTCACGCTTCTGCCGGCCTCCGAAACCCTGCTCGACGAAGACAGCATCAAGCGCTTCCGCTCCCGCTACCGCGAGAAGTTCGGCGCCACCGCGACCGGCGATCCGCTCTACCAGGCAGTCTCCGAGGGCCGCCGTCTCGCCGGCATCGATCACTGGCTCCCTCTGTTCGAGGAGCGGCTCGACACCCTGTTCGGCCACCTCGACCCGCACGACATCGTGGTCCGGGACGCCCATGACGCCGGCGCCGCCGACGCGCGCTTCGAAGCCATTGCCGATTACTACCAGAACCGAACCCGCGCCCAGACCAAGGAAGCGGGCAGCTACCGCCCGCTGGAGCCTGCCACGCTCTACCTGTCGAAGGACGAGTGGCAGACGGTGATCGCCGACCGCCCGCTCCACCTCGCCACGCCCTTCCATGAGCCGGAAAGCGATCGGGTCCTCGACTTTCAGGTCGACCCGGCGCGGGACTTCGCGCCCGAGCGTTCTCAGAACCTCAACGTCTACGAAGCGGTGGTGGAGCACATCGCCAAGCTTCGCCGCGCCAAGCAGAAGGTCGTGCTCGCCAGCTACTCAAAAGGCGCGCGCGAGCGCCTGAAGGGCCTGCTCGCCGACCATGGCCTGAAGAAGGTCGCCGACGCCGACAGCTGGCAGGACGCCCAGGGCGCCGCCGCCCAGGGCCAGGTGGCACTCACGGTCCTTCCGCTCGACCACGGCTTCACCACCGCCGACGTCGCGCTTCTGACCGAGCAGGACATGCTCGGCGACCGGCTCGTCCGCCGCCGCAAGCGCCGCAAGTCCGCCGACGCCTTCATGAGCGAGCTCGCGACGCTCAGCCCCGGCGATCTCGTCGTTCACGCCGATCACGGTATCGGCCGCTACGAGGGACTGACGCAGATCCCCGTCGGGACGTCCCCGCACGATTGCGTCGCCCTCGAATATGCCGGCGGCGACAAGCTCTATGTTCCGGTCGAGAATATCGACATCCTGTCGCGCTACGGCAGCGACAGCGACGGGGTCGCCCTCGACAGGCTGGGCGGCGAGGCCTGGCAGCGGCGCAAGTCGCGGATGAAGGAGCGGATCCGCGAGATCGCCGGAGAGCTGATCAAGACCGCCGCCGAGCGGGCGCTTCGACCGGGCGCGGTGGTCGAGCCCGACACCAGCTACGCCGCCTTCGCCGACCGCTTTCCCTATGAGGAAACGGAAGACCAGGACCGGGCCATCTCAGACGTCTTCGACGATCTCTCCGCCGGCCGGCCGATGGACCGGCTGGTCTGCGGCGACGTCGGCTTCGGAAAGACCGAGGTCGCGCTTCGGGCGGCCTTCGCGGCGGCCATGGCGGGCCACCAGGTCGCTTTGGTCTGCCCGACCACCCTTCTGGCCCGCCAGCATTACAACACCTTTTCCGAGCGCTTCCGGGGCTTCCCGATCGAGATCGGCCGGCTCTCCCGCCTGGTCGCTGCGAAGGAGGCGAAGGAGACCAAGGAGGGGCTCAAGGCCGGCAAGGTCGACATCGTCATCGGCACCCACGCCCTTCTCGCCAAGAGCGTGGAGTTCAAGAATCTCGGGCTCGTCATCGTCGACGAGGAGCAGCGCTTCGGGGTCACCCACAAGGAACGCCTGAAGGCAATGCGCGCCAACGTGCATGTGCTGACGCTCACCGCGACTCCAATCCCGCGCACGCTGCAGATGGCGATGTCGGGGCTTCGCGAGCTCTCCGTCATCCAGACCCCGCCCGTCGATCGGCTGGCGGTGCGCACCTACGTCATGCCCTGGGATCCGGTGGTGATCCGGGAGGCGCTGCTCCGCGAGCATTATCGAGGCGGCCAGACCTATTTCGTCGCGCCCCGCGTCGCCGACCTCGCCGACCTCGAGCAATATCTTCGCGACGAGGTGCCCGAGGTGAACGCCGTCACCGCCCACGGCCAGATGTCGCCGACCGAGGTCGAGGAAAGGATGAGCGCCTTCTACGACCGCAAGTACGACGTCCTCCTCTCGACGACGATCGTCGAGAGCGGGCTCGACATCCCGTCCGCCAACACGCTCATCGTCCACCGCGCCGACCGGTTCGGCCTGGCGCAGCTCTACCAGCTCCGAGGCCGGGTGGGCCGGTCGAAGACCCGGGCCTATTCCTACCTGACCACACCCGCCACCCGCACCATCACCGAGGCCGCCGACAAGCGCCTGAAGGTCCTCGCCAACCTCGATTCGCTGGGCGCGGGATTCCAGCTCGCGAGCCACGACCTCGACATACGCGGGGCGGGAAACCTGCTCGGCGACGAGCAGTCGGGCCATATCAAGGAGGTCGGCTTCGAGCTCTACCAGTCGATGCTCGAGGAGGCGATCATGGCCGCCAAGAGCGGCGGCGAGCTCAAGACGACCGGCGAATTCTCGCCCCAGATCACGGTCGACGCCCCGATCATGATCCCGGAGGATTACGTCCCCGACCTCGACCTCAGGATGGGCCTCTACCGGCGCATGAACGAGCTCGAGGCCAGCGCCGAGATCGAGGCCTTCGCCGCCGAGATGATCGACCGCTTCGGCAAGCTTCCCGAGGAGACCGACAACCTCCTCAAGGTCATCGAGATCAAATTGAACTGCCGGGCCGCCCAGGTGGTGAAGCTCGACGTCGGCCCCAAGGGCGCGCTCGTCCATTTCCACAACGACACCTTCCCGGACCTGGAAGGGCTGATCGCCTATGTGCAGCGGCTCAAGGGCACCGCGAAGCTGAGGCCCGACAGCAAGCTGGTCATTTCGAGGAGCTGGCCGGATGCGCCGAGCCGCGTGAACGGGGCCCTCCAGCTGTCGAAGGGCCTGGCGCGGATACTGGGCTGACTCCCCTCCCTGGAAGGGAGGGGCTGGGGGTGGGTAGGCGAGCGAAGCGAGACTTCCCTCCGACTCTGAGTTTCGGCCGCCTTCGGCTGGACCCACCCCTGACCCCTCCCTTGCAGGGAGGGGAAGCCACCCCGCCTACGGCTCGCTTCGTCCCGCTCGCCGCAACCTCTTCCGCCCCGCCCGGTTGTTTCCCCGTACCCGGAGAAACGCCGCGATGTTGTTGATTTCATTGATGCTTGCCGCTGCCCCCACGCCTGCGGTCAAGCCCGGCATCGTCCCGCGCCGCACGGCTTCCCGCGAGCGCCCGGCCTCCTCCGTCAATCGGTCGAAACGCCTGATCGAGCTCGAAGCCGCGGTTAAATCGCTTCCTCTCGCCGCTGCGGACAAGCAGGATCAGGAGTCCGGCCCGAAAGGCATGTAGCCCCTCTCCCCGGCGGGGAGAGGGGTCAGCCCCTTGCCGTCGTCCCAGCGAAGGCTGGGACCCCAGGGGGTGAAGAACACCGCGCTTTTCACCCGCCGGGACCCCAGCCTTCGCTGGGGTGACGCGCTAGCCCACCAGCCGCACTAAAGTCTCCACGTCCACCGGCGGCGAGCACAGGAAGCCTTGGTAGAGGTTGCAGCCCTCCCTCGCGAGCAGCGACAGCTGCTCCTCCGTCTCCACCCCTTCGGCGATCACTTCCAGCCCAAGCGAGCGCGCCATGTCGATGACGCTTCGGACCACGACCTGGTCGCGCGGGCTTCCGCTGATGTCCTCGACCAGGCGCTTGTCGATCTTGAGATAATCGAGCGGAAGAGCCTTCAGATAGGCGAGGCTCGAATAGCCGGTGCCGAAATCGTCGATCGCCACTCGAAGCCCGCCCTGGCGAAGCCGGGCGAGGAGGTTTCCGGCGGCGCCGAGATCCTCGATCAGCCCGCTCTCGGTGACTTCGACGGTGAGCCGGCCGCGATCGAACCGGCCCTCGTCGACGAGCGCGATGAACTGTTCGGCGAAGCCGGGGCGGACGATGTCCGCGGCGGTGATGTTGACCGACAGCCGGAGGCCGGAGAGCGACTCGGGCCAGCCGGCCGCCGCGGCGACCGCCTTCCTCTGGACGTGGTCGGAGAGCTGGACGAGGTAATCGGAGCGCTCGGCGACGCTGAACAGGGTCATCGCTCCCAGCTCGCCGAAGCGCGGGTGGCGCCAGCGGGCGAGCGCCTCGGCGCCGACGATCCGGCGGGTCGCGACCGAGACCTGGGGCTGGAAGAGAATCTCGATCTCGTCCTGGTCGAGCGCCCGACGAAGGTCGATCTCGAGCTGGTCGCCGAGCGCGCTGTCGCTGGCCGCGCCCGCATCGACGACCTTGACCGGCCCGGCCTCGCTCGATTTGGCCTCCGCCAGCGCCGCGCTGGCCCGCCGGAGCAGGCCCGCAGCGTCCTCGTCGTCCTGGGA
>DASVUW010000402.1:0-1738 GCA_036386845.1 Allosphingosinicella sp.
CCGCCGACCTGCAGGTCGTCGAGGTACATCACGCCGGTGCCGTTGCCGGAGCCATAGGCGATCGACCAGCCGAGGATGAGGCTGTCCTCGTCGAAGTGGAGGCCTCCGGCGGGGGTGAAGCCGTCGGCGTCGGCCCAGTTGCTAAATTCGGTCATGTTGACGATCTGGTCGCGATTGACGCCGAACGAGCGCTGCCATGCGACCCAGTCGCCGCCGACCAGGTCGACGCTCTGCCACGAACCCTGGGTCGTGGTGCCGAAGCCCTGATAAGCCCATTCGAAGACGAGCTCGCCGCGGTCGTTGGTCGTGGCCAAATTGCCGTCGGCGTCGATGATGAGGCGGATCACCGGGATGGTGTTGGTCTTGTCCGAGCTCACGATATAATAATCGAAGCTCAGCTCATCGAGATCGCCCAGGGTCATGCGCTGGTCGGCATCCTGCTCGATGATGACGCGAAGGCGGCCGTTGTTGTTGTCGGTCACCAGATGAAGGGACTCGCCGCCGCCCGGGGCGTTATCGATGGTGATGGAGCCCTGGCGGACTTCGGTATTCAGCTTCGATCCGTCGGCCAGGGTGGTCTGCGGAGACGTCTGGCTGACCCCGGTCGGATTGTCGTGGTCGATGCCGGCGACGCGGATCGTGTAATTTCCGTCGGCCATGGCTTCGTCGGCGTGCTTGAGGTGGCCCAGGCCCTTGCCGTTGCCGTGCTGGGTGTGGCCCTTGCCTTTGCCCTGATGCTCTTCGACTATATAACTGGTGATCGCCATTTCCGGCTCCTTTGCGGTTTCCAAAAAGAAAGGCACAACCGACGCGCGTCCCCCCCGTCGGCCGGAGCGAGTCGAAGCCGCATAGCTGCGCTTCTGATTCGGAAATGTCCAATCCGGATGTATCGACCGTTCCCAAATGGGACTCGCAGCGGCCCCGGCGGCCGGGGAGACGAAAGTTGCCGGTCTCGGGTACGGACCCTAGACCGGCCTTACCGATGATCCGCCTCGCCCTCCGAGTCCTTGCAATGGCGGCAGCGCTGCTGGTCTGCCTGCCGCTCCATTATCTGTGGAGGCTGTCCGGGCGCCCGTCTCCCTGGCCTCGCCGCTTCCTGGGCCTGGTGGCCCGGGCTGCGGGGATGCGGGTCCGGGTCGTGGGCGAGCCGCTCGAGCGGGACGTGCTGTTCCTCGCCAATCATCTGAGCTGGCTCGACATCCTCGTCCTCGCCGGGGCGAGCGGCACCGCGTTCGTCTCCAAGGCGGAGGTCGCCGCCACTCCGGTGGTGGGCTGGCTCGCCGGGCTCAATCGCACGGTCTTCGTGGCCCGGGCCGAGCGCAGCGCGGTTCGAGGACAGGCCGACGCGCTTCGAAGCGCGCTCGCCAGCGGCCAGCCCGTCGCGCTCTTTCCCGAGGGGACGACCGATGGCGGGCCCGACATCCTGCCGTTCCGCCCGAGCCTCCTCGCCGCGCTCTACCCGCCGCTGCCGCGGGTGAAGGTACAGCCGGTAGCGCTCGACTACGGCGCGGCGGCGCACGACCTGGCCTGGATCGGCAACGAACCGGGCCTCGCCAACGTCAAAAAGGTGCTGACCCGCCCCGGAACCGTTCCGGTGACCCTTCACTTCCTGGCGCCGGTCGATCCCGAGGCGGGCGACCGCAAGGCGCTCGCAAGAATCGCCCGTGACGAGATCGTGGAGGCCCTCGGCCCTTCCGGCGGCGCGGCGGATCGCCTATAGCGCCCGCGCGATGACCAG
>DASVUW010000403.1:0-7950 GCA_036386845.1 Allosphingosinicella sp.
CGAGGAGCAGTCCGAGCGGCCCCGGACCAAGAAGGAGAAGCTTCGCAAGGGGCTCGGCAGGATTTTGGGGCAGTAGCGGCTTAATCCTCCCTGCGGCGAAGCCGTGGGGAGGGGGACCACACGCAGTGTGGTGGAGGGGTAGCTGGCAGAAGCGTGTGCCAATTACCCCTCCACCATGCTTCGCATGGTCCCCCTCCCCATCTCCGATGGGGAGGATTTAGAAGAAAAGCTTCCTCACGCTGAGCCGTACCGACCGGCCCAGCGGGTCGAGATAGCCGGGCTGGTAGCTGAGCGGCATCGTGCCCAGCCCGTCGCGGACCTGCTGACGGGCGTTGAACAGATTGTCGACCGACAGGCTGACCCGCATTCCGCGCAGGAACGGGCGGTCGCGGGCCAATTTCTGGAGGCCGAGGTCGGCGAACAGGCGCAGGTTCACGGTCGCGAAATCGTCGAAGAACAGGTCCTCACCGGTGCCGCCGGCGATCCCTCCGCCGCGGACGAAGGTAGAGCTCTGCCAGTTGGCGGTGAGCCGGGCGCCGAGGCCGTTCTTGAAGAGACCGCCCTGGAATTCGAGCTCGTGGCGGGGACGGCCGCCGCGGCTGCTTCCGGCGGAGCCGCCGAGGAAGTCGAGCTCGGGGACTCCCGGGCGGATCAGGACCGAATCGGTGAAATGCCAGGTGTGGTAGAGGGCGAGCTGAAGCCGTCCCCCGCCGGGGCCGCCGCCCCCGAAGCCGCCGCGCCCGCCGCCGAAGCCGCCGCGCCCGCCGCCGAAGCCGCCCCGACCGGCGCCGCCGCGCCAGCCGCCTTCGCCGCCGCCGCGCGGCCCGCGCTCGCCGCGTGCGCCGGCGGGAGCAGCGTCGCCAGGCTGGACCTGACCGGCGCCCGGGGCCGTCGTCACCGTGGCTGACGGAGCTCCGCGAGCCCCAGCCGCCCCCTGGCCTCCACGGCCGAAGCGTCCGCGGCCCTGGCCGGGCTGCGGCTGCGGGCCGACGGGAAGGCTGAGGTTGAATCCCCAGCGCAGCTCGGAACGTTCCTGGCGGGCGAAATTCACCGGCCTCGTGTCGACGAGGAGCAGCCGTCCGTCCGAACTGCGCTGGAAGCGGTCGGGGAACGCGGCCTCGATCTCGGCCGTCGCCGCCGGGAAGCCGGAGATGGCGTTGACGATCCGGCTCGACGTGTAGTTGGCGCTGAGGCTGAGGTCCGGCTTCTTGAACGGCCGGACGTTCGCCCCGAGCTTCCAGACGCGCCGGTTGTCGGCGACCAGGGCCGGATTGCCGCCGTCGATCCGGGTCACCTCGACGGTCTCGCCCCGGACGAAGTCGAAGACCCGGACGCCCGGCGTTTGCTGCACCGGATCGCCGAGCTGCTGCATCGAGGGCGCTCCGTCCTCGTCGGTGACCGAAGCGATCAGGCCGATCTGCTCGATGGGCGACCAGTTGAGGCCGGCACCGAGCGTGCGGAGGGTGCCGAAATCGGAAAGATGCTCGACCTCCGCGTTGAGGTTGGCGGAGAGGTCGCCGAGCGCCGCCAGGGCCGCCCGGCGGCGGCTGGCGATGGGGATGTCGATATTGACCTGCGCATGCTCGCGGGTGCGCGAGAGCTCCCGGACCGCGAAGACCCCGCCCCGGTCCGAATGGCTGTCGAGCCCGCGGGCGTCGAAGCCCGCCCGGGCGGCGGCTGTGACTCCTCCGGCGGGCAGGTCGAACAGGGGCCCGTTGAGAAGGACCTCCGCATTGCCGATCTGGCTGACCGAGCGCGAGCGGTCGAGGCCGGTGTTGGTCTGGGTCTCGGTCTCGCTCGAATTGCGGTCGAGATTGGCGGTCAGCGACCATTGCCAGGGCGCGATCGCGCCGTTGACGGAAAATCCGAGATGGGCGGCCCGGCTGTCGCTCTCGCGCCGAAGGCCCGGCGGAGTCAGCGAGGGCCGGGGCAAACCGAGGAAGGCGGTGCTCGAATTGACGTCGAACGTGCCGTTCAGGGTCGCCGAAACGGTTTCCGAGACGGCGCGGTTGATCGTTCCGCTCAGCTCGAACTGGTCCGTACGGGGAAGAAGGGTGCGGTAGCGGCCGAGCTCGATCCCTGGCGCCGGCTCCGCCTGGACGATGCCGCGCTCGCTTTCGAACAATGGCTCGGCGCGGCGGAACTCGGCGCCGAGATTGACCCGGCCGGCGCGGTTGATCTGAAGGTAATTGAGCTCGGCGCCGTAGGATTCGCGGCCGCCGTCCGTGGCGAGCCCGCCCTGGACCTCCGCAGTATAGGCGTCGAATCGGCGCCTGAGGACGAAGTTCACGACTCGCTGATCGGCCCGATAGCCATATTTGAGCGCGACCTCCTCGGGCATGACGTCGATCCGGACGATCGCCTCGGGCGGGATGTCGCGGATCTCGGCGAAGCCCGAGATCCGGCGGCCGTTGAGAAGGATGACGGGCCGGCCGTCCGCACGGCCGCGGCCGCTTCGGGTCTGAGGGGCGATGGCCTCGAGCAGCTCGCTCAGGCTCCCGGCGCCGAGCGTCCGGATTTCGCGGCGGTCGAACACGACTTCGGGCGGGATGTCGCCGATCACGGCGCCGCGCTGGCGCTGGCCGGTGACGACGATGGTTTCGCCCTCATCCTCCTCGTCGGGCTCGGCGCCGCCATCGGCCGGATCGACCTGGGCGCCCGGCTCGGGCCCGGCCGGTTCCGGCGCGGGCGGTACGGGCGCGGGGGCCGGAACGGCGGGCTCGGGTGGGGGAGGCGACTGGGCCAGGAGCGGGGACGAGGCTGTTCCGGCGAGCAGGAGGAGGAGTAACGCTTTGCGGGAAACCACGCGATATTACCTTATTAGTTTTCAGTACCCCTCGGGGTTCCGCGAGCGGTGGGCCCGACCGGCTGAACCCTTTCTGTATCCTGTCGTATCCTGAGGTTAAGGTCGTCAAATGGGTATCGCTCCGTCTCCGGGTTCAGTGTCGCGGTTCCGGCTCGATCTTGAGGCAGTGGCCGGGGGCCATGCCTGGCGGATCGCGGTCGCGGTTTCGGGCGGGCCCGACAGTCTCGCCTTGCTTCTCCTCGCCGGTGCGGCCCTCCCCGGGCGGGTCGCGGCGGCGACGGTCGACCACGGACTTCGCCCAGAGAGCACGGCCGAAGCGGAGGCGGTGGGCCGGCTGTGCAGCCGCATCGGGGTGCCCCACCACGCCCTTGCCGCCCGGGTCGAACCTTCGGGGGAGGGGCTGCAGGCGGCGGCCCGGGCCGCGCGCTACGCCGCGCTTGCCGAATGGATGGACGGGGAGAGTCTCGGCGTCCTTCTCACGGCGCATCATTGCGACGACCAGGCGGAGACGTTGCTGATGAGGCTCAACCGCGGATCGGGAGTCGCCGGACTCGCCGGGGTGAGGGCTGAGGGCTCTGTGCCCGGCACCGGCGGGCGGCTCCGGCTGTGCCGGCCGCTGCTGGGCTGGCGGCGGAGCGAGCTCGCCGCCCTGGTCGCCGAGGCCGGGGTCGAGGCGGCGCTCGACCCGGGAAACCTGGACGAACGGTTCGACCGGGCTCGGATCCGCCGCCGGCTCGCCGAGGCGCAATGGCTCGATCCGGCCGCGCTGGCTCGAAGCGCGGCCCTGCTCGCCGAGGCGGAGGCGGCGCTCGAGTGGACGGCGGGGCCGCTGTTCGCGGCTCGGGCGGAGGTGGAGAAGGGGGCAGTGACTCTTCGCCCCCACGGCCTGCCTCCCGAACTATTGCGGCGGCTGGTGCTTCGCTGCCTCCGGGAGCTCCTGCCCGACGCGGCGCCTCGCGGGGAGGCGCTCGCGGGCTTCATCGGGACGCTCGAGCGGGGCGGTTCGGCGACCTTGTGCGGGGTGAAGGGGACGGGCGGCGACACGTGGCTATTCGAACGGGCGCCGCCCCGGCGCGTGTAGCGCCTCTCCCGCTTTCCGCGGGAGAGGGGGGACCCAAGCCGGAGGCTTGGGGGGTGAGGGTCTTGCTGAGCCCGGTGTACAGACCCTCACCTCCCACCGCTTCGCGGCGGGCCCATGACGCGCCGCCAAGGCTTCGTCCGGGGGGACGAAGCCATGCGCGTCATTCTCCCGCGGAAAGCGGGAGAAGGATGGTAGTGGGATCGAGTCGCACCGGTCGGGGTTGAGCGGATATGTCTCGACCCTTTCCACTGCTCGCACTGATCCTCCTCGCCGCCTGCGGCGGGGCGGAGGAGGACGACCGGCCGCGTGCGAACAGCGTCGAGGAACTCGAGAACCGGCTCGAGAAGCTCGCGGTTGGAGCCGCCGAGGAAACCGAGCGAGCGCCGCGGATGAGCAACCTCAAGAACGCGGACCTCGGCCCGGAGCTTCGGGCCAACCCTTCCTGCCGGCTTCACCGCGACGGCCGGCTACTCGTCGTCGTCAACGCCGCCGGAGCCGTCGCCCGGATCGACGGCCGTCGCGTGCCGCTGGCCGTCTCGGGCCCGGTCGGCCCGACCGGGGGATTCTTCACCGCGCCGGGCGTGACGGTCAGCGTGGGCCGGGAGGGGGCCTCGGGCAACGACGCCGCTGAATATGGCTTCGGCTGGCCCGCCCGAGCGACGGTCGGCGGGGACAAGGCGCGGCCGCTCGAGAAGCTCGAAGCGACCTGGATCTGCGTCAGGTAGGGGCGCGACGGGAGCCTATTCGGCCTCTTCCTTCACCCGGCTGAACTTGTCGGTCCTCACCGTCGGAGCACCGCAAATGTCGGAAGGTCTGGGCGGAAGCTCGCCATGGGCGAGCATATGGCCGAGGCACATTTCGAGGACGAACTTGGCGCGGTACAGCGCGTCCTCCTCGTCGCGGCCTTCCGCGACGGCCTGGGGCACGTCGGGGAAGACGCATCGCACCTCGCCCCCCTTCGTCGGGACGAGCCGCACTGGATAAGCGATCATGGGCTCAGCCCTCCGACGCATTGAGCGGCAGTGCGAGCAACGGTCGCATCTGCTCATCGTCTACCTCCACCACGGCATGGGGCGGCAGGTTGCCTGATATGAGGGCCGATTCGACCAGCTCGGCGGCTAGCCGCTCGGCCTCGGCCCGGGCGGCGGAATCGTCGGCCAGGCTCTTTCCGGCGAGGTCCGGAAGCTCGAAATCCTCGCCGCGCAGA
Organism: Allosphingosinicella sp.; assembly: GCA_036386845.1. GTDB lineage: Bacteria > Pseudomonadota > Alphaproteobacteria > Sphingomonadales > Sphingomonadaceae > Allosphingosinicella. The sequence continues at coordinate 5,095 of DASVUW010000403.1, forward strand.
TTGAAATAATAAGTCGGCATGACGGGCTGCAAAGCGCGTAACATGGATCAAGGTTGCGGACGATGCACCGCCGAAACGAAGATTTGCGCCGAGCCGTTGCCGAAGGACAGGCAGGCTGCGCCGGCCGGGTCGCAGATTGCCCGGCGGCCGGAACCCTGCCGCCGCCGCGTTCGTTTCGCTTGCGCAACCCACCCTGAAAGAACGGAGCGTACCATGTCCAACATCCCGAGCAGCGCAATGCCCCACGCCAAAGCCAGCGAAGGCTCCGAGTCGGAATCGCAGCAGGAGCAGGGCGGCGGCGGCCCCACCATCTCCGAGCGTGCCGGAAAGCTTCGCGAGCAGGCGGGCGATTATGCGCGCGAGAACCCGAAGACCGCGATCGCGGCCGGAGCCGCGCTTGCCGCGGGCGTGATCGCGGCGGCCGCGCTGCCGCTGGTGCGGGGCCGCAAGGAATCGGGCTCGAGCTCGGGCGGCGCCAAGAAGAGCGGCGGCACCGCCAAGAAGACGACCACCACCAACAAGAAGAGCTGAAGGCCGCCGGCTGAAAGATGAGCGAGACGGGCCGCGATGAGAGGCTGCGGGAAGCCGCGGCCAATCGCGGCCTGAAGCTCGTCAAGTCGAGGGTCCGCACCCCCGGCAAGGGCGATTACGGCCGCTACGGACTGACCGACGGGGGCGGCAAGACGCTGCTCGGCTTCGGCAAGTCGGGGCTCACCGCCACCGCCGAGGAGGTGGAAGAGTATCTCCACAAGGGGGCGCTCTCCGACTGGAAGACTTCGCTTAGAGCGGCGGGGGCCAAGCCTCCGAAGCAGCCGGCCAAGCGCAAGGCTGCCGAGCCCGAGCCTCGAGCGGCCCGCAAGCCCGCGCCCGACCCCGAGCCGGAACCCGAACCGGAGCCCGAACCGCCGCCGCTTTCGGTCCGCCCGGCCCGGCCGGCGGACGCGGCGGCCATCGCCGCCCTCGTTTCGAGCCTGGCGTTCGAAGCGAGCCCCGAAGACATGGCCGAGCGGCTGGCCGCACTGAAGAAGGGGCGGGAAACGCCTCTCGTCGCCGAGCAGGGCGAGGTGATCGGGGTGCTCGCCTGGCATGTCACGCCTGTCCTCCATCGCCCCAAGCCGGTCGGGCGGATCACGATGATGGTCGTCGCCGACGGCGAGCGCCGGCGCGGAGTCGGCCGGGCGCTGGTCGAGGCCGCGTGCGGGGAATTGCGGTCGAAGGGCTGCGGCCTCATCGAAGTGACGAGCAATGTCGACCTGTCGGGCGCCCACGGCTTCTACCGAAGGCTCGGCTTCGAGCGGACGAGCTACAGGTTCGCGAAGGATCTCTAGACGTCATCCCGGCGAAAGCCGGGACCTCGGCGAGACCCGCCGGGACTTCTTATCCTGAGGTCCCGGCGTTCGCCGGGATGACGGGTCAGCCGCGCCCGTATGCGAGGGGGCGCCGTCCCGTCGGCGGAGGCGAGTCGCAGGCCTTGAAGTAGAGGTGGCAGACCAGGAGGAAGAGCGAGACGCTGTAGAAGGCGTTGGAGAGCTCGTCGATCCGGGCGAGGCTGATCGGAAGCGACAGGAGCAGGACCACCCGGAACAGCCATTCGCGCATCCGCGCCGTCTGCACCCCGATCGAGGATCCGGCCTGCCGGCAGGCCACCCGCCGGGCGCCTTCCATCAGCAGCAGCCAGGCAAGCGCCACCAGCAAGTCGGCGAAGAGGCCGTCGTTCATGCCCTTGCCGCCGATTGAGAGCGCAAGCCCGCCGAGGTAGAAGGCGAGGTGGCCGTTCAGGCATTCGAGCGAGATCCGCCACTGGCTGAAGCCGAGGCGATGCTCGGCCCAGCCCGCCAGCGGCGAGAAGGCTTTGGTCAGAGCGAGGTCGTCGATCACGGTCACGAACCCAGCTTATCAAGCCGATAAGTTGAGAAACGGCAAAAAAGTCACGATGGTTAAAATTCAAGCCGCGCTGTTGCGCCGCCGCAACCCTGGGCGTCCCGTCACGTTATCCCGGCCCACCCTATCGAGGAAGCCAAGCCATGAAGAGGGTCCCAATGGCGCTTGCCGCCCCGCTGCTGCTGCTCGCCGGCTGCGGCCAGGACGGCGCCGCCGACAACAATGCCGCCGCGCTCGAGCGCGCGGCCGAGCAGAGCACGCCCGAAGCCGCGGACATCCTCCGCAACGCCGCCGACTCCGGCGGCAACGTCCAGGAGGCGATGCAGGCGGCCGGGAACGCCCAGGCGCCGACCGAAGCGCCGCCGCAGCAGGGCGCCAAGCCGCATGCGGCGGGCGATCCCGTGCCGCCGCCGCAGATCCCGGCGGAGGGGAATTCGCACTGATTGTCCTCCCCGCGCGCGGAGCGCGGGGGGAGGGGGACCACCCGTAGGGTGGTGGAGGGGTAGCTGGCGCGGTCCTCGGCGGTTACCCCTCCACCATGCTTCGCATGGTCCCCCTCCCCATCGCTTCGCGATGGGGAGGATTTAAGAGAGCAGCTCCTTCAAATAGCCCCGCACCTGCTTCGGCCAGTCGGCGACCAGGTTCCGGAACTGCTCCTCCTCGCCGCGATACAGAGCGCGCAGGGCCTCTTCGTAGCCCGGGCGGTCGCCGCACATGTCGGACATGAAGCGGTAGGCCGAGTCGCGCTTCTGGGCCCGCCCCGGAGCGGTCCGGCTCGCTTCCTCGACCAGACGCCGGATAGCGGCAGAGGCTCCCCCGGGCTGGCGGGACAGCCAGTCCCAGTGGCGCGGAAGCAGGGTCACTTCCCGAGCCGCGACGCCCAGGCTCGGCCGGCCGCGTGGGCGAGGAGGGGGCGGCGGCGCCGAGGCGCCCGCATCCCAATAATCGAGGTCGACGACCCGGCCGCTCGCGTCC
>DASVUW010000404.1:0-11361 GCA_036386845.1 Allosphingosinicella sp.
CGAAGGCCGCACTGGATTGCTTCGCTACGCTCGCAATGACGGCCTAGAGCAGCCCGTCCGCCTCCAGCCGCCGCCGCAAACCCTCCGCGCCGGTAAACAAATGCCCGTGCATCCCCACCGCTTCCGCCCCCTCGACGTTGATCTTGCGGTCGTCGACGAACAGGGCCTCGTTCGGCTGAAGCGCGAAGCGGCGGAGCGCCAGATAGTAGATGGCGGGATCGGGTTTCAGCATCCTGACCTCGCCCGAAACGACGATGTCCCGGAAGCGGCTGAAGAAGCAGTCCTCGCGGGCCCGGAAGGGGGCCCAGAAATCGGCGGAGAAATTGGTTATGGCAAAAAGCGGAACGCCCCTTCGATCCAGCTCGTCCACGATCGCGTGGACCCCGGGCACCGGATCGCTGATCGTCTCTCCGAACCGCTCGCCCCAGGCGGAGATATGGGCGGCGTAATCGGGGAATCTTTCGGAAAGCTCGGCCGCGGCCTCGTCGAACGGGCGGCCGCCGTCGAGCGAATCGTGCCAGCTCCAAAGGTCGACTTCCTCGATGAAGCGAAGCCGAGCCTCGTCCTCCGGCAGCTGGCGGGCGAGGAAGGACTCCGGGTCCCAGCCGTAGAGGACGTTGCCGACGTCGAAGATGACGGCGGTGGGTGGGGAGGTCATGACAGCTCGTCGCCCCAGCGCAGGCTGGGGCCCCGGGGGGTGAAGGGCTCGGCGCCTGCTCTCGCTGGGATCCCAGCCTTCGCTGGGATGACGTTCAGGCTCAGCCCTGGCGCGCCTTGAAGCGGCGGTTGGTCTTGTTGATGACGTAGGTGCGGCCCCGGCGGCGGATCACGCGGCAGTCGCGGTGGCGCGACTTGAGGGACTTCAGGGAATTGCGGATCTTCATGGCCTGGAACGCCTGCCTGTCGTGTCAAATTGTCTGCTGGAAAAGCGAGGCGCCCAACTAGGGGGAAGGCGTCCGCAAGTCAAGCTCGCGGGTCACCTCGTCATCCCGGGCCTGATCCGGGATCCATGAACACGGCCCTTCGTCTTTTTCACGCCGCGATGTTCATGGACTCCGGCTTTCGCCGGAATGACGGAAGCCCGTCAGCCTACCGGTTCGAGCACCCCTGCGGCGACCAGCCGGCCCACCAGGGCCACGCGCACCTCGATCGACGAAGCCCCGGGAATGTCACGAACCCGGAATTCGGTCGTCCCCTGGATGAAGCGGAGTTCTGCCTCCACACCCGGGTGGATGGCGAGCCGGTCGCCCGGAAAGGCGAGGTCGAGCCAGTCTCCCGTCCGGCGGAGATGGAAGACGGCGAGCGGGGAATGGCGCACCCGGGTTTCCGCGCAAACGTCCGGGACCGGCTGCGGCCTGGAGAGCGCCGGGAGTCCTCCGACGAACCGCGACGACCGGTGATCCAGCGCGGCGTCAACGAAGTCCCCGGAGCGGCACTGGACGAGCAGGCGCTCGAGGCCTTGCACGACTTGAGCAGCGAGGCCCGAGCCGCCCTCCCCCGCGGTCTCGCGCAGGGAGCGGTCCGAATCCGACATTTGGTCGATCGCTGCGATGAGGACGTCCCGCAATGTGGTCGGAACGAACAGCACCGCCAGGTGAAGCGATTCCGAGACGGAATCGACCGTGTGCGGAGTCCCGCGGGGGATGTAGAGAAGGTCGCCCGGGCCGACGTCGATCACCCGGTGCCGCTGCAGGTGCGGCAGCGGCTCGCCGATATGCTGCCAGTCGTTCTGAAGCCCGGGAGGGTCCGTCGACACGTACCAGCGCTTCCGGCCGTGAAGCTGGAAAACCAGATTGTCGCGATTGTCGTAATGGACGATCGCTCCGGCGCCGGCCTTGCTCCAGAACAAGGAGGCGTCGACCGGCTGACGAAGGAGGAACTCGAGCGCGCGCGCGAAGCGCTGTAGCGCCGGCGACAGCGGGACCACTTCGGGAATCCGGACCGTATAGTCCCGCGCGTGATAGGCCTCGATAAGGGTTCGGAAGTCGGCGGGGCCTGAGGTCTTTCGAGCCCCCGGTGCGGGCAGAGCGGGGCTCACTGCGTGGCAATCGAGCCGGTCTGAATGGGTCGAATAGGCGTCCAGCGCGGTCAGGACGGGGTCGTCGCCGAGCAGAGCGGCGCGAGCATGGCCGGGACCGCCGGGAACGTCGAGGACCGCGCGTCCGAGGGCATCGAACAACGCGTCGAGCGGGAGCGGCTCGAGGACCGCCTTCAGGACCGCCTCTGCTTCTTCGACGTTCATTCCGCCGAGCCTAGAAGCTGTATCCCAATCCCGCAACGCGCCGGTCGGCGACCGACTGGGCGCAGCCTTCCGCGGCCCTTTGCCTTTCTTGCGGCGGGGGCGGGCGCCTCATGATCCCTCCCCGTCGTCCAGGCCCTCAGGAACGGAGAAAAGCGCCGAAATCTCGCCTTTCTCCTGCTCGCTGAGCTCGGGCCTCCAGACGCAGAAGATCAGCACGACCCGATCCTCATCGCTGTTGTTCCAGGCTTCGTGCTCGACCGTGTCGTCGAAGATTATCAGCTTGCCCACCTCCCACTCCCGCACCTGGTTGCCGACCCTGAAGCCGCAATCGGGGGGCACGATCAGTGGGAGATGGCAGATCAGCCGGGTATTGTGGGTGCCGGTATGGGCGGGGATCACGGTCTTGGCTCGAAGCAGCGAGAACATGACCGTCGGTTCCCAGCCGTTGATCCAGGGCATCGGGGCCGCCTGCACCGCCTTCCAGGTCTCGGGGCAACGGGCGATGGTTTCCTCGTTGAGCTTTCCGTTCTCGACGAAGAAGAGCGCGCTCCAATCGGTCTTGTTGAACAGGGGGTGATAGCGCGGCTGGTTGGGCTCGGGCCTTATATAGGGGTGGAAGTCGCCGATTCCGGTCGCCATCACCGCCAGAAGCTCGTCGCGAATGACCTCCGTGGCGGCTTCGACGGCGGGCGCCCAGTCGAAATCGGCCCGGTCGTAGAACTGCACATGGGGCAATTCGGGGTAGAAGAAGCCGGTCGGATTCTGGAAGAAGATTTGCTTGCGGTTCGCCAGGATGTCGAGCGACTGCTGGAAGCGGTGACTCCTGCTTTCAGGCGGGATGCCCTGCGCCGTCAGCGACGCTTCCATATGGACGGTATAGCGGGCGTCGAGCTGCGCGGCGGCCGTCTCGGCCCGGCGAAGCTCGGCGACGAGGTCGGGGGGAAGCGATTGGCCGGGAGGCAGCGTCTCCGTCTCCGCGGCGGCGATGTTGAGCCCCTTCTTGTAGAGGGTGGCCGCGACCCGGTGATCGCCGGCGGCGGCTCGGCAATCGGCCTTCATGATGAGGGCCCTCACCGCGCGCGGCTCCATCACAAGCACCTCGTCCAGCGCCACTTCCTCGGCCCTGAGGTCGCGCTGGGCTCGGCATACGGCGGCGAGAAGCAGCCAAATCTGGGCGCTCGCACGGCCGGTCGCGACCACCTTGTCGAGCCGGCTCCGCGCTTCGTCGGGCCTGCCCGCCTGGAAGGCGTTCACGGCCTCCAGCACCAGCCGTTCCGCCTCTTGGTTGCTGATTTGCATGGCGCCTTTCTAGGAAGAGACCGGGGATTCCGCCAGATGCCTCTCCCATGCGAGCGCATGGGCGACGATCGTGTCGAGGTCGTCGAGCTTGGGCCGCCACGGCAAGGTCGCCAGGATCTTGCCATTGTCCGCCACCAGGGCGTCCGGATCGCCGGCCCGCCGGGCTTCCATTCGGCGCTCGATCTTGAGGTTGGTGACCCGATCGACGGAGTCGAGCACCTCGAGCACCGAGAAGCCGCGGCCGTAGCCGCAGTTCATGATGTGGCTGGAGGCCGGGTCCTCAATCAGCTTCTCGAGCGCGTCGACATGGGCGGCGGCGAGGTCGCTGACGTGGATATAGTCGCGCACCCCGGTGCCGTCGGGCGTGTCGTAGTCGGTGCCGTAGACCGAGACGGCCTGCCTCTTACCGGTCGCGGCCTCGACCGCCACCTTGATGAGGTGGGTCGCGCCCGCGGTCGACTGGCCCGACCGGCCCTTCGGGTCGGCGCCCGCGACGTTGAAATAGCGAAGCGCGCAGAAGTTCAGCGGGTGGGCAGCGGCAGTGTCGGCGAGCATCCGCTCGGTCATCAGCTTCGACCAGCCATAGGGATTGATCGGCTGGGTCCGGGAGGTCTCGACGACCGGCACCTGCTCCGGGATTCCGTAGGTTGCCGCTGTCGAGGAGAAGATGAAGTGGCGGACCCCGCCGTTCACCGCGCTCTCGATCAGCGAACGGCTCTTCACCGTGTTGTTCTCATAATATTTGAGCGGCTTTTCGACCGATTCGGGGACCACGATCGAGCCCGCGAAATGGATGATGGCGCCGATGCCGTGCTCGGCGATCAACCGGGCGAGAAGTGCCGGGTCGCCGATATCGCCCTCGACGAACGTCGCCGCGTCCGGGACCGCCCAGCGGAAGCCGGTCGTGAGGTTGTCGATCACGACCACCTTCCAACCGGCGTCGAGCAGGGCCAGGACGGCGTGGCTTCCGATATAGCCGGCGCCGCCGGTGACGAGCACGGTGGGCTTGTTCATCTAACTCTTCCTCACGGAACCTGATTGCGGCAAGAGCGCTGAGGGATCGTTACAGCGCCCACATGAACGCGCGCGCTAGACAAGAGGTGCCGGGATGAAAACAGCTTTTGTGCGCAGCGCCCCATTCCTTCTGGCAGCGGCGCTTGCGGCCTGCGCCAGCGGCGGCGGCAAGAAGGAGAGGCCGGTGGCGGGCGGGGTCGACGTCGCCCGATTCCATCTCGGCGAGCCCGTTGCACGCGCCCAGATCGCGGTCGAGCCGTTCGACAAGGCCGATGCCAACCGGCCCGAATTCCCGGCCTATGCGGCGGCCGTGGGGCGCCAGCTGAGCCGGCTGGGCTGGACGGTGGTGCCCTCGACGACCCAGTCGGAGCAGATCGCCCTCGTCGACCTCGAGCAGGGCAGCCGCGAGGCGATCGCCGCGCTGAGCGCGGCCCGGATCGGGCGCGGTGTTTCCGGGACCGCTCCGGCGGGGACCTCGGCCAATGTCACCGCGACCCTCCTCGAAGTAGCCATCAGGCGGCGCTCGGACGGCACCGTCTTCTGGGAAGGCCGAGCCGTCGACGAAGCCGCCACCGGCAGCTCGGCAGCGGCCCGGACGGCGGCCGTGGAGCGCCTTGCGGGCGCCCTGTTTCGGGACTTCCCCGGGGAGTCGGGCCGCACTATCAGGGTTCGATGACCTTATCCGTTACCAGCCCCTTCGATGGCGGCAACATTCGAACGGTCGCCATCGACGGCAACCGGATCGACCTCGAAATCGTCAAGGACCAGGCTTCCGATTTCTACCAATGGTTCTACTTTCGCCTCACCGGCGGGGAAGGACGGGAAGTCGAGCTCCGGATCCTCAATTGCGCCGGAGCCGCCTATCCGCTCGGCTGGCTCAACTACCGGGCCTGCGTCTCGGTCGATCGTGAGGAGTGGGAGCGGGTCGACACAAGCTACGAGGGCGGGATCCTCACCATTCGACTGACTCCGCCGGCAAGCAGCGTCTGGTTCGCCTATTTCGCGCCCTATACGATGGAGCGGCATCACGATCTGGTCGCGTCCTTCGCCGCGCATCCGGAGGTGGAGCACCGCTCGCTCGGCCAGACCCTCGACGGGCAGGAGATGGACTATTTCCGGATCGGCGAAGGCCCCTTGCAGGTCTGGCTCTATGCGCGCCAGCATCCGGGCGAGACGATGGCCGAATGGTGGATGGAGGGCGCGCTCGAGCGGCTGCTCGACGAGTCCGATCCGGTCGCCCGGCGCCTGCGCGGAAAGGCGACCTTCCACATCGTGCCAAACATGAATCCGGACGGTTCGCGCCGAGGCCATCTGCGCACCAACGCGGTCGGGACCAACCTCAACCGCGAATGGCACGATCCGAGCCCGGAGCGGAGCCCCGAAGTGCTGTGCGTCCGGAACGAGATGGACAGGACCGGGGTCGACTTCGCGATGGACGTCCATGGGGACGAGGCGATCCCAGCCAATTTCCTCGCCGGCTTCGAGGGCATTCCGAGCCACAATCCGGCTCAGCAGAAGCTGTTCGACCGGTTCAGCGAGGAGCTGGTCCGCTTCTCGCCCGACTTCCAGACCCGCAAGGGCTATGAGATTTCGAAGCCGGGCGAGGCGAATTTGTCGATGTCGACGGCCCAGCTCGCCGAGCGCTTCGGCGCGGTCTCGATGACTCTCGAAATGCCCTTCAAGGACAATGACGACCTGCCCGATCCGCGCTTCGGCTGGTCGCCCGAAAGGAGCGCACACCTCGCCCGAGCCTGCCTCGATGCACTGCACGCGATCCTCGACGAGCTTGCGGCGAGGAAGCGCTAGCGCGGGATCAGCCGTCATTGCGAGCGAAGCGAAGCAATCCAGCGGCGCAGGCGCACGTTACTGGATTGCTTCGTCGCTTCGCTCCTCGCAATGACGGGCCAGCCCGAACGGAGGTTTTCAAAGCCGATGCCCACGCTCGTCCTCATCCGCCACGGCCAGTCGGCCTGGAACCTGGAAAACCGTTTCACCGGCTGGTGGGACGTCGACGTCACCGAGAAGGGGGCCGAGGAAGCGCGGCTCGCGGGCGAGCTGATGCGAGCGAAGGGGCTCGACTTCGATCTTTGCTTCACCAGCCTTCAGACCCGGGCGATCAAGACGTTGAACCTCGCGCTCGAGGCGATGGGCCGGCTGTGGCTTCCGGTGGAGAAGGACTGGCACCTGAACGAGCGCCATTATGGCGGCCTCACCGGGCTCGACAAGGCGGAGACCGCGGCCAGGCACGGCGACGAGCAGGTGCGGATCTGGCGCCGCTCCTTCGACATCCCGCCGCCGCCGATGGAAGAGGGAAGCCCCTACGACCTCGCCTCCGACCGCCGCTATTCGGGAATAGACGTTCCTCGATCCGAAAGCCTCAAGGACACGATCGCCCGGGTCCTGCCTTATTGGGAAAGCCGGATCGCGCCGGAGCTTCGCGGGGGGCAGAGGGTCCTCATCTCCGCCCACGGCAATTCGCTGAGGGCGTTGGTCAAGCATTTGTCGGGAATTTCGGACGATGAGATTTCCGGCCTCGAAATCCCGACCGGCCAGCCGATCGTCTACGAGCTGGACGAGGCGCTGGCGGCGACGGACCGGTATTATCTGAGCGAGCGGTGAAGCTGCACGTCATCCCAGCGAAGGCTGGGATCCCAAGGGGTGAAAGGCGCCGGCAGTCTTCACCCGCTGGGGCCCCAGCCTTCGCTGGGGCGACGCGAAATCAACCCTCCGCCCGCGCCAGCGCCTGGTTGCGCTCCGCCCGAGCCAAAACCTCGCCGAGCTTGTCCCCCGGCATGATCCCCGTGGTCGCCACCGCCGATTCGAGCTTCACCCGGGCGTGGCCGAGGTCGAGCGGGTTGCCGGCGATGCAGCGGGCGAGCCGGTCGCCGGTGTCGATGGCGCTGTTATGGTCGAGATGGTCGAGGATGAGGTCGAACCGGGCCTCGCCGGTGCGGGCGAGGATGTCGGTCGATCGGATCAGCCCGCAGAGCAATCGGGCGACGTGGACGAGGGCGGCGTCGACCGCGAAATGGCCGTGGCGCTCGTGGACGGAGTCGAGGTTGGTCAGCTCGATCCCGACGACCGCGGCGGTCGTTCCGTGCCGTTCCGCCAGTCCGACGACCCGCTCCAGCTCGGCACGGAACCGATGGGCGCTTGGAAGCGGAGTGAGGCTGTCGCTTTCGGAGCGCTGCTCCAGCTCGCTGATTCGACGCTGTGCGTCGGCCAGGGCGGCGCGAAGCACCGCATTCTCGTCGGAGGCATCGACCGGAAGGCCGGCGAAATCGGAGGCGTGCTTTGACATGGACTCCTCATAGCGCAGCCTGGTTAATCAAAAACGAAGGCTCTGGCCTCGCGGAGCGCCGACCGATAGAGGAGCGAGGATGGCCGAGGTCGGGATCATCATGGGCAGCCGCTCCGACTGGGAGACGATGCGCCATTCCGCCGAGATGCTCGACGCCCTGGACGTGGCCTATGAAACCAGGGTCGTGTCCGCCCACCGCACACCGGAGCGGCTCTACGATTATGCAAAGGGCGCCGCGGCACGCGGCCTCAAGATCATCATCGCCGGCGCCGGCGGAGCGGCCCACCTGCCTGGCATGGCGGCATCGATGACCCGGCTGCCGGTTCTGGGGGTCCCGGTCCATTCCAAGGCCTTGGGCGGCCTCGACAGCCTCCTTTCCATCGTCCAGATGCCGGCCGGCGTGCCGGTTGCGACCGTCGCCATCGGCAAGGCCGGCGCCGCCAATGCCGGCCTGCTCGCGGCGTCGATTCTCGCCCTTTCGGACGAGGCGCTGGCGGCGAGGCTCGAGGCCTGGCGCCAGCGGCAGACGGACGGCATTGCCGAAACGCCTGAATGACGCTGAAGCCCGGCTCGACCATCGGAATCGTCGGCGGCGGGCAGCTCGGCCGGATGCTGGCAATGGCGGCGGCGAGGCTGGGTTACAAATGCCATATCTACGCGCCCGACGAGGCGCCACCCGCCGCCGAGGTCGCGGGCGCGTTCACCCGCGGCGCCTGGGAGGACGAGTCGAAGCTCGCCGCCTTCGGCCGAAGCGTCGACGTCGCGACCTACGAGTTCGAGAATATCGCCGCGGCCCCCCTCGCGGCGCTCGTGGCGCAGGCGCCCCTCTATCCGCCCGCCGAGGCGCTCGCGGTGGCTCAGGACCGGCTCAGCGAGAAGAATTTCATCGCGCATCTCGGCGGCGCTCCGGCGCCGTTCCGCGCCGTGAACGACCGCACGGGCCTGGACGAAGCGCTTGCGGCGCTTGGCGTGCCCGCCGTCCTGAAGACCCGGCGGTTCGGCTATGACGGCAAGGGCCAGGCCCGGATCATGCGTCCGTCGGAGGCGGACGAAGCTTGGGAGTCGGTCGGAGGCGCGCCGTCGGTCCTCGAGACCTTCATCGCCTTCGATTCGGAATTCTCGATCCTTCTGTGCCGGGGCCGGGACGGCGAGACCGTCACCTGGCCGGCGCCCCGCAACACGCATGAGGGCGGGGTGCTTCGGCGCTCGCAGGCGCCGGCGAAGGGGCTGGAGCCGCAGGTCGCGGAGGCCGGAGCGCTGGCCGCCAAGGTCGCGGAAGCGCTCGATTATGTCGGAGTTCTGGCGCTGGAATTCTTCGCCACTCCGGAAGGGCCTTTGTTCAACGAGATGGCGCCCAGGGTCCACAATAGCGGCCACTGGACGGTCGAAGGGGCCCTCACCTCGCAGTTCGAGAACCACGTGAGGGCGATCTGCGGCCTGTCGCTGGGGGCGACGGGGCTGACCGGCGCGCAGGTGGAGATGGAGAATCTGATCGGGGATGAGGCGGAAGGCTGGGCGGGGGTCCTGGCCGACCCCTCAGCGCACCTGCACCTCTACGGCAAGGGCGAGGCTCGCCCGGGCCGCAAGATGGGCCATGTGACGAGGGTCTTCCGCTGACTCCTCCCCTCCCTGCAAGGGAGGGGGTCGGGGGTGGGTCGGCCGAAGGCGGCCGAAACTCGGAGTCAGCAGGAAGTCTCGCTGCGCTCGCCTACCCACCCCTAGCCCCTCCCTTCCAGGGAGGGGAATCGTCATTTCGGCTGGACGACCTCCACCGGCAGCCCGAGCCCATTGAGCTGCGGGCGCACCTTCGCCGCGTCGCCGACCACCACCCAGACCATATTCTTCGGGTCGATCACCTTGCGCGCGGCCTGGTCGATCGTGCTGATCGTCATCCCGCGATAGCGGTCGGCGATCGCCTCCCAATAATTGTCCGGCCGCTTGTAGAGCGCGTTCGAGCGGAGCGCGTTCAGAACCGCGCCCGAGGTCTCGAACTGGCCGGCGAGCTGGCGGGTATTGCCGTTGATCAGCCGCGTGAGCTCGGCGCCCGTCAGGCCCTTGCTGGTGACGAAGCCCGACACCTGGTCCATCAGCGCCCGGATCGCCGGGCCCGTCTTGTCGGCCTGCACGGGGGCGTTGATGAGGTAGGGGACCGTCTGCTCGCGCATCCCGATATTGCTTCGCGACCCATAGGACCATCCCTTGGTCTCGCGAAGGTCCATGTTGATCCGCGACAGGAAGTTGCCGCCGAGCACCTCGTTGGCCGCATTGAGGGTCAGCACGTCGTCGGTGCCGCGCACCGGAAGGACGGCGCCCGCCAGGATCAGCGACTGCGGCGACTGCGGCCGGTTGACGAGCACGATCCGCGGCCTCGGCGCGGGCGGGACGGCCGCGAAGTCCTTCCTGCCCTTCGGCGCCGCCGGCGGAGCCCAATTGCCGAAGCGCGCCTCGAGCATCGGCACCACCTCGGCGAGCGGCAGGTCGCCGACCGCGAAGATGGTGGCGTTGTCCGGCCGTATCCAGCTCTGGTGGAATCGGACGAGATCGTCGCGGCTGAGGCGGGCGACGACGGCCTTGTCGCCGCTTCCCGACGACGGGCGGCCATAGGGATGGTTCGCTCCGAACAGGAGGGGCGGAAGCACTCGCGCCCCGAGCCCGCTCGGCTCGGTCAGCTCCTGGTCGATGGCCGAGAGCTGCTGGGCTCGAAGCCGCTCCACCTCGCCGGGCTCGAAGGCCGGATTGCGGATGATGTCGGCGAGCAGGTCGAGCGACGCTCCGAGATTGGGCGTGAGCGCGGCGAGGACGATTGCGGTCCGGTCGAGCGAGGTTTCCGGCTCGATCGCGGCGCCGAGCCGCTCCTGCTCCTCGGCGATCCGGATCGAGTTGCGGCTGGTCGTGCCCTCTTCGAGCAGGCTCAGCATCAGGTCCTGGGTGCCCAGCGCATTGGCGGGGTCGGCGGCGACTCCGGCATCGAACTCGACCGCCACCCGGACCACCGGCACCGCGGTCCGGCGCGCGTAGACGATCGGGATCCCGTTCGACAGGCGCGCGCGCTCGATGTCCGGGAAGTCGAGGTTCGAAATCTCGCCGACCTCGGGCATCGGAATCTTCTGGAAGGAGAGCGGGCCGGCCCCTTGGGCCTCCCCGGCGGGCGCGGCGAAGGGCAGAGGCGCCATCGGCTTCTCGCCCGGCTCCGGCTGGCGATAGTAACGCGGCCGCTGGCTCGCCGCGCCGCCGCTCGAGCCCTTGGCTTCCTCATAGGCCTGGCGCTCGCCCGGTTCGACCCGGAGCGCGTAGACCGGCCGGGTCAGCCATTTCTGCATCGCCGCCTTGACGGTGGCGGGGGTGACCCGGCCGTAGGCGAGGAGCTGCTTCTTGTAGAATTCGGGATCGTTCGCGTAGAGCGCGCCTTCGGCGAGCGCCACCGCCTTTCCTTCGAAATAGCCGACCTGCTCGAGCCCGTAGAGCCGGCTGGACACTTCGCGCATCGCCACCCTTTGCACCTCGT
>DASVUW010000405.1:0-2612 GCA_036386845.1 Allosphingosinicella sp.
CGGCTGCGTCGACGCGCGCGATCCCGAGGCTCTCCCGGGCTGGATCGGAAGCGCGGTCGATCGCCTCGGCGGGCTCGACATCCTCGTCAGCAACATCTCGACGCGGGTCGATCCCAAGAGCCCCGATTGGTGGCGGGAGACCTTCGAGGTGGATCTCCACCAGCACGTCCACGCCTTCGACTCCGCCTTGCCGATGCTCAAGGCCGGCGACTCGCCGTCAGTGGTCTTCGTCTCGTCCATCGCTTCGGTGCTGACTCAGCTTCCGCCGAACGAGATCGCCTACGGCGCGATGAAGGCGGCGCTGACCAGCTTCGCGGGCCAGATGGCGATCGTGCACGGGCCGGCCGGGGTGCGGGTTAATCTGGTGGCTCCCGGGCCGATCTATTTCGAAGGCGGCTGGTGGGAGATGATCGAGCAGAACCACCCCGACCTCTTCAAGCGCGCCTCGGGCCTTGCCGCGCTCGGGCGCATGGGCACGCCCGAGGAAGTCGCCAACGCCGTCGCCTTCCTGGCGAGCCCGGCGGCCTCCTACATAACCGGCGCGAACCTCAGGATCGACGGCGGTGTCATCCGTACCGCCAACTTCTGAGATCGTCCGCCTCGACGGGAAGCGCACCACCTTCGTGCTCCATTTGGGGGCCGCCCCGCGCCTCCTGTACCTGCGCGAGCGGCTGCCGCTTGGCATCGATCTCGAGAGCCTGGGCAGCGCAGAGGCGGCAGGGCGGCGGGAATCCCAGCCCGATGACGATCGCGGCCTGACCCTCCTCCCCCAGACGGGCGCCGGCTTCCCGGGGGAGCCCGCAATCGCGGTCGAAGCCCCAGGCATTGCAGCACCGTTGTTCGAGGCCACCGGCTGGGACCTCGAGGGCGCGAGCCTGCGTCTCCACTTCGCCGACCCGCTTGCGAAGCTGAGCCTGGTTCTTCGCTGGAGCATTTCCGACCAGGACGTCCTCCTGGCGAGCGCGGAGCTCGTCAACCAGGGCACGGCGCCCGTGAGGCTTCACTGGCTGGCGGCGCTGACGCTGCCGCTTCCGGGCTGGGCTCGTGCGGCGGTGCAGGTCCACGGCCGCTGGTCCGGCGAGTTCCGGCTTGCCTCGACGCCGCTGGTCACCGCCAGGCTCGAGAAGATCGGGCGTTCGGGCAGGAGCGGATTCGACGGCACTCACTATCTGATCGGCGGAGACGCCATCCTTGGCGAGGAACAGGGGAGGGCCGTGGCGGCGCATCTCGCCTGGAGCGGCAACGGCCGGTCGCTGATCGAGACCCTGCCGACGGGAGAGCGCCAGCTCCAGGTCGGCGAGTGGCTCGCCCCGGGCGAATGCGTGCTGGCCCCGGGGGAGAGATACGTGACGCCCGAAGCGCTCGCGGCAATTTCGACGGAAGGCTTCAACGGCATCAGGCGCTCCTTCCACGGCGAGCTTCGAGCGCGGCGCGCTTCGGCGGATCTCGCGGCCGGCCCCCGCAAGGTCCACTTCAATTCCTGGGAAGCGGCCTATTTCGATTTCGACGAGCAGCGCCTCCTGGAACTCGCCGAGGCCGCGGCAGGGGTCGGCGCCGAGCGCTTCGTCCTCGACGACGGCTGGTTCCGCGGCCGCGGCGACGACCGCTCCTCGCTCGGCGACTGGACGGTCGATCGGGATCGCTTTCCCAATGGCCTGTGGCCGCTCATTGACCGAGTCCATGCGCTGGGAATGGATTTCGGCCTGTGGGTCGAGCCGGAAATGGTCAGCCCCGACAGCGACCTCTACCGCGCGCATCCCGACTGGTGCCTGCACGAAGAGGGCCGGGAGCGGCCGACCCAGCGGAGCCAGCTCGTCCTCGACCTCACGCAGGGCGAGGTGGTGGATCATGTTTTCGGCGCCATCGACCTTCTGCTTTCGACCTATCCGATCGCGGCTCTGAAGTGGGACCACAACCGGGACCTGTTTCCGGCTGTGAGCGGGGGCCGGCCGGCGGCGCGCGCCCAGGCTCTCGGCTTTCTTTCAATCCTCGACCGAGTCCGTGCCGCCCACCCGCACGTCGAGCTGGAAGGCTGCGCGAGCGGCGGAGCGAGGATCGACTTCGCGGTGGCGCAGCGGGTCGCGCGAGTCTGGGCGAGCGACAATACGGACGCCGTGGAGCGGCTGCGAATCCACCGAGCGATGAGCCTCTTCTACCCGCCCGAGCTGATCGGCGCGCATTTCGGGGCGTCCCCGAACCCGACGACGTCGCGGCGCCTTGGTGTCGGCTTCAGGGGGCGGATAGCGATGTTCGCCCATTTCGGAATCGAGGCCGATCCGGGGCGGCTGACGTCCGAGGAGCGGGCGCTGCTCGCCGCGCACGTCGCCGAGTACAAAAGGTGGCGCGGCCTGATCCACGCCGGCGACCAGCTCTACGCGGACTGCGACGACCCCGGCGTGACGGTCGAGATCGTCGTCGCGAAGGACGGCGGCGAGGCGCTCGCTTTGTGCGCGCGCGTGGACCAGAGCGTCGCCGCGGTCGGCCCCCTCATCCGCCTGCCGGGACTGCTGCCCGACGCGGCTTATGCGCTCGAGCTGGTGGAGCCGTGGCCGTCCCCCGCGGCGCACCATCTGGCGAACCACGGCTTCTGGCGCTCACGCCCGGTGATCGAC
>DASVUW010000406.1:0-7183 GCA_036386845.1 Allosphingosinicella sp.
CCGTGGTATTGCTGGCCGGCTGCTGTTCAAAACGGCGGTGTCGAACGATGTGCGGAGTGATCACGATGTAAAGCTCGGTCTTGGACCGGGTTGCGCGGCTGACCCGGAAGAGGTTGCCTACTGCCGGTATGTCGCCGAGCAGCGGCACCTTCGACCTGGTCTTGAGGTTGTTCTCCTGGGTCAGGCCGCCGATGACGAACGTCTCGCCGTCGCGGACCGAAGCGGAGGTCTCTGCCTCGCGCTGGCTGATCGTCGGATAGCCCTGCGAAAAGCCGGTCACCGAAGAGACGACGCCGTAAATTTGCGAAGTTACGAAACCATCCGAGCTGACCCGAGGCGCGATCTGCAGGGTCACGCCGACGTTCACGTACTGGACCTGCTGGGAAACCGCATTGACTCCCGACAGGGCGATCGAAGTCAGGATCGGCAGAGCGTCGCCCGTGATGATCTTGGCCGTCGAGCCGCTCTGCGCCGCGATCCGCGGACGCGAGACGATTCGCCCTTCGCCCTTCTGGACCTGGGCATAGATGGCCGCCTGAAGTCCCGCCGACGGAAGGATCCGCGACAAATTGGTCCCGAAGGGAAGGTTGGCGCCCGTCGTGATGGTTCCAACCGCGAGCTGGCCGGCCGCATTGTTGAGGTCGATTCCGAGGTTGCGCGCTCCAGTCTCGGTCAGCTCGACGAACTGGGTTTCCAGGATCACGGAATCGACCGGAATATCGATCAGAGCGATCTGATCCTTGATCCGGGCGATCCGCTCCGCCGAGCCGGTGATCCAGATCGCGTTCAGCCGCCGGTCGACGGCGAGCCCCTTGCCGGGGAAGGACTGGCCGAGCGGCACGCTTTCGCGTTGCGCCTGATTCTGGGCGCTGACGTAATTGGGCTGGGTGCTTGAGGCGGGCGAGCCGAAACCGGGCTCGCGGCGGATGAAGACGTTGTTGGGCTGGATCGTCTCGCCTTCCACGAGGAGGCCGATGACCTCGCTTACGTCGGCATATTTGAGCGGCACCAGCTCGTAGGAATCGCCGGGCACCCAATTGTCGAAATTGCCGCCCGGCTGAGTGTAGGCGGGGATCTCAGTCGCCGGCACGACCACCTCGCCGGCGGAGCCGAGCGGACGGCTGCCCGTCGCCTCCGCCGGACTGATTCGGCTGACCGTCACCTGGATGAGACGCGGTCCGGCGGGCTCAGCCTTCACGCGCGACGGCTCGGACGTGTCGAAGCGAAGCACCAGGTCGCCGTTCGGATTTTCGAAGCTGATCCGGCGCACCAGGCTGTTCGATGCCTGCTGTTGCGGGATCCGCGGAGCGCGCAGGGTGGAGCGCATCAAAAGCTCGGGGAGGCGCGGATTGTTGTTGATCGCGGCGACCTGCGGCTCGGCAGGCGAGAATCGGAGGACGAAGGACGCCTGTTCCGAATCCTGGGTGACGAGGGTCATCTCCTCCAGCACCGACGGGATTTGCGCCAAGGCAGGGGCGGGGCCGGCGAGCAGGCCGAATAGAAGAAGCAGAGCGGCGGCCCAGCCGGGCAATGCCGTTCCGTTCGTCTTGGCCCATCCCTTAACCGTGCGTACGCTCGCCAACCAATAGGGCCCTTCGTCAGGAATATCGGGACAGAGAAAAGTGGAATTTGCCGCCGTCGACCACGGTAAGCAGAACTGCGCCCCCCTCTGGCACCCTCTCTACTTGAGAGCGCGCGGCGACGACCGGAGCGCCGCCGAGCGCGGCATCAACCACGATCCGCGCGGATAGGCAAGTGCTTGGATACGCGCTTATTTTTTGGAAATTGCGAAGCTTTTGAACGGCCTGGACCACACCCCAAGAGAGGGGTTCGCGCAATACTTACCGGAATTTCCAAGTTTCAAGCGATTAGTTCATTTCGGATGTAGCGGTGAAGCGTGTAGTGTCAGCGACCGAATGCGGACCTAAGCGGCCTGCCCGCAAACTAGGTCCGAAAGCGATCTATTCGGCGGCTTTGCTCCAGATTGTGGCTTCGCGGGATCGAACGCTGCGTTAGGTTGCAGGAATGAGGAGCGTGGCCGGCAACTATAAGCATTCGGGCGGAGCCCTGCCGGCCGTCTTTGCGCTGTTGCTCCTGTTCAGGTTGCTGATCCCGGCCGGATACATGATCGCCCCCGATCGCGAAGGCCGGCCGGGCCTCGCGCTCTGCGCCGCTCCGGCTCGGGCCGCCGCCGAGGCTGCAATGAACGGCGGGCACGACCGTCATCCCGCCGATCCGGCTCCGGCCGAGCCCGGCGATCTTCCCTGCGCTTTCGCAGCGCTCGCCCAGCCGCCGCTGCCGCCCGAGCCCCCGGCCGTCGCGCCGCGAATCCCTTCCTCGGCCGTTCCACCCGACCTGCCAGCCGGCGCGAGCCTCGTTCGGATCGAGCCCGCCGCGCCGCCCCCGCCGTCCACGGGCCCGCCTCCTCACGTCTGACCCTCCGACTCCCTCGCGAGACAGACAGGAACCGACATGAAGAAACCTACGCGCGCGCCCGGGGCGGCGCGCATCATGCTTTTGGGCGCGATCGCCGCCCTTCCGGCCCCTGCCTGGGCCGGCCACGAAGACGACATCGTCGTCACCGGCCAAAGGGCCATCGGTCCGGCGACGGTCGAGAGCGTCGAGGCCGAGCGGCTGGAAGAGACGACGGCGATCATCACTCCGGAGGACAGCCTGCGCTACATGCCCAGCCTGCTCGTGAGGAAGCGCCATGTCGGCGACACCCAGGCCCCGCTTGCGACCCGGACCTCCGGAGTCGGAGCGAGCGCTCGAAGCCTGATCTACGCCGACGGGCTTCTGCTTTCCGCGCTGATCGGCAACAACAATACCAGCGCCTCGCCGCGCTGGGGAATGGTCTCGCCCGAGGAGATCGAGCGGGTCGATGTGCTCTACGGTCCGTTCTCGGCGGCCTATCCGGGCAATTCGATCGGAGCGGTCGTCAACATCACGACGAAGCTGCCCGACGAGAGCGAGGGATCGATAAGCGCATCGACCAGCGTCCAGAGCTTCGAGCAATATGGCACGGACGGAGTGTTTCCGGCCCGGCAGGTGGGCGGGACGCTCGGCGGGCGCGAAGGAGACTTCGCCTGGTTCGTCGGAGCGAGCCGGGTCGACAGCAAAAGCCATCCGCTCATCTACGTCACGGTCCCTCGGCCGGCCGCTCCCGGGGCCGCCGGAAACCCGGTGTCCGGAGCCATTCCGGACGTCAATCGCGCCGGCGCTCCGATCTTCGTCCTCGGCGCCGCGGGGCTCGAAGACCACCAGCAGGACAATCTGAAGCTCAAGCTCGCCTGGGAGGCTGGGCCGGAACTGAAGCTCACCTACCGGGGCGGCCTGTTCCTCAACGACACGCAGGCGAAGGCGAAGACTTATCTGAGCGGAAACGTCTTCGCCGGAACACTCAACATCGCCGGGCGAACGGTCAACGTTCCGGCAAGCGGCTTCTCCAACAACTTCTACCTGCAGGACGAGCGCCACTGGATGCACGGGCTCACCGCGGAAGGGGAGGCGGCGGGGCTCGGCTGGCGGGCGGTGGCAAGCCTCTACGATTTCGACAAGCATGAGCAGCGGCTGCCGACCGGCCCTCTTCCGGCGGCGGCGGCCGGCGGCCCAGGCTCCATCGTCAGGCTGGACGGGACGGGCTGGCGGACGCTCGACTTCGAGCTTCGCCGCGGCGGGCTCAGGGGCGGAGCGCATTATGACGGCTTCCGGCTGAACAGCCGCCGCTTCGCCACCACGGACTGGCGGGAGGGGGTGCCTGGAACGCTCAGCCAGCTGGCTCAGGGGCACACCCGGACCGTCGCCATCTGGGCGGAGAACGCGTTCGATCTGGCCGATACTGTGGCGCTGACCCTGGGCGCGCGCTATGAAGGATGGCGCGCTTTCGGCGGGCGCAACTTCTCGCTGGCACCGGCGCTCGACGTCGCCCAGCCCCGCCAGTCGGCCGATGGGATTTCACCGAAGGCAAGCCTGCGTTGGCTCCCGTCGCCGGGCTGGAGCCTGACTTTCGCGGCGGGCCAGGCCTATCGATTCCCGACCGTCTCGGAGCTCTATCAGGCGGTCTCGACCGGGCCGACTTTAACGGTTCCCAACCCCAATCTGCGGCCCGAGCGGGCACGCTCGGCGGAGCTCGCGGGGACGTGGACCGACCGGTCGGGCCACGTCCGGCTGTCGCTGTTCGGCGAATCCATCCGCAATGCGCTGATCTCGCAGACCGCGCCGCTGGTTCCAGGCTCGACCGCTCTGTTCGGCTTCGTCCAGAATATCGAGCACGTCCGGACGACGGGGCTCGAGCTCGCGTTCGAGCGCCGGGGCCTCGGCCTCCCACAGCTCGATCTTTCGGGAAGCGTCACCCTGGCCCGGCCCAAGGTGGTCGAGGACATCGCCTTCCCCGCGGCGGAGGGCAAGGACATCCCGCAGGTGCCTCGGCGCCGAGCGACGCTGGTGATGACCTGGCGGGCCTCGGACGGAGCGAGCCTGACCCTGGCGGGGCGCTACGCCAGCCGTTCGTTCGGGACGATCGACAATAGCGACGTCGTCGCCCACACCTATCAGGGCTTCGAGGGTTATCTGGTTGCGGACGCACGAGCCAATTTCCGGATCGGCGAGCATTGGAACGCGGCCTTCGGGGTGGAGAACCTCACCAACGACAAATATTACCTGTTCCATCCCTTCCCGCAGAGGAGCTTCACGGCGGAGCTCACCTATCGGTGGTGAGGCCGGCGGCTGGGACGACGTCGAAAGCGAAGCTGATCCGGCGCTCGTCTGCGCCGCTCGGGAGGGTGCGGTGCGGGTAATGGGAGGGGGCGAGTAGCAGGCGGCCCTCTTTCGGCTTCACCCGGTGGGAGGGCGCGAAGCCCGGCATCGCTTCGGCGAGGCGAGGCGGGGGCCCGTATTCGATGCAGCCGCGGCCGTCCCCGGCCGCCTGTACCGACGACGGCACCCGGACGTAATAGACTCCGCTTACCCAACCCCCGCGGTGGATGTGCCATTCCTCGTAATCGCTTCTGCGCTGGATCAGCCCCCAGGCCTTGAGTCGGGCAGCCGCGGGTCGGGCGTCCAGCCAGGGATCAAAGGCGCCGGCGCGCTCGGGACGCCAGGTGTCGACGGCCGCCTGGAGCGACGCGAGCAAGCCGCGGATCAGGTCCGGCCGGCGGCCGGCGAACAGGCTGTGGACCCGGCTGCTTCCGCGGTTGGCCTCTTCCTCCCGGGAAAAGTCGCTGAGCACATAGGGATTGCCGGTCAGTTCGTCCGCGAGCGCCGAGTTGAATTCGGCCAAGTCGCTGAAACCTGGTGGCGGTGGCAGCTCGATTTCGACGACTCGGGCAGTATCGAGCAGGAGAGCGCCGGCACGACCACTTTCACCCGCGAGCGCGAGCGCCCAGCCCCAATCGTGGAAGAGCTGCGCGTTGGCCGCGCCTCGGGCGTACAGGTCTTCGCAGACGGCGAGGCTCTCCCCGGCCCGGCCGGACTTGCGCAGGAGCTTGGACAGTTGCCGGCACGCGTGGCGGTGGTTCGGGTCCGCGGCGAGGACCCCGCGGAATTCCGCTTCCGCCTCGCCCGGGCCGCCTAGCCGGAGCAACGCGACTCCGCGTTCGTGGTGCGGGCCTTCCGCCGCGGCCAATATCTCAAGCACTCGTTGGTGGCGATGAAGGAGGTTGGAGCAATAAGCCAGCGACGCGCGAGCGGCCGCGGTCTCCGGGTCGAGACGCAGGGCCGTCTCGAAGCTCAAGGCCGCAGCTTCGAAATCGTGGGCGTCCATCTCCAGACCGCCGAGACTGGTGTGCAATGCAGGCTTGCCGGGATCGGCTGCGATGGCGCGGCGAAGCAGCGCCCGAGCGACGGCGGGCGAGGCCACATTGTGTCCCTCCGGTGAGTGCCAGAGGGTCATCTGACCGAGATCAGGAGAAGCCTTCCGCGTCCTGGCCGCTGCCGCTCGGGGTGCTGGCCGCTTCGCTGGTCGCAAGGCGGCGAATGCGAGGGGCGGTCCATCCCCGGCCCTGAGCTTGCTTGGGCGGGCTTTGGGAGGCGTCGTTCCTGCGCGTCATTCCGTGATTCTCCCTGAGACCGCGGAGGACTAACCCAGGCCCAGGCGAAAGGGAAGCCGCAGTACGGAGGCGCCGACCGCTTGCCGGATGCACCAGGTCCGCTTCGCTGATATAGTCGCCGGATGCACCTGACCCATATCGAAACTCCCGCTTTGGTGATCGACCGTTCGCGTCTGCGCCGGAATATCGAGCGGATGCGCAACCGGCTCGCCGGTCTGGGGGTGCCGCTGCGGCCGCACGTGAAGACCGCCAAATCGATCGACGTGGTGCGGCTTGCGGTCGAGCGGCAGCCCGGCGGGATCACCGTTTCGACCCTCAGGGAGGCCGAGCACTTCCTGGAGCACGGCTTCACCGATATCCTCTACGCCGTCGCGATCGTGCCTTCGAAGCTGCCGCACGTCGCGGCGCTCCAGCGGCGCGGAGCGGATATCGCCGTGATCCTCGACAGCCTCGAGATGGCGGGGGCCGTGGCGCGCGAAGCGGAGGCTCTGGGCACTGTGTTTCCGGTGCTGATCGAGGTGGACACGGACGGCGGGCGCGCGGGCGTGGCGGCGGGCGATCTGCCCCGCCTCGTCGAAATCGGCCGGATCCTCGACTCCGCGCCCGGAACCGAGCTTCGCGGCGTGATGACCCATGCGGGCCTCTCCTACGGCTGCCGGTCCCCCGACGCCCTTCGGGCCCATGCCGAACAGGAGCGCTCGGGCGCCGTGGCGGCGGCCGAGGCGCTTCGCGAAGCCGGCCTTCCGGCACCGGTGGTCAGCATCGGATCGACTCCGGGCGCATTGTTCGCCGAGCGGCTCCACGGTGTCACCGAGGTCCGCGCGGGCGTCTACATGTTCATGGATCTGGTGATGGCGGACCTCGGCGTGTGCCCTGAGGAAGAGATCGCCCTGTCGGTCCTCGCCACCGTGATCGGCCATCGCCGCGACCGCGGCTATCTGCTCGTCGACGCGGGCGGTCTCGCTTTGTCAAAGGACGCGGGCCCCGCTCGGGAGAAGTCGAGCTACGGAAGCGTTTGGGACCCCGCCGGGCGCCCTCTCGGCCTCAATATCGCCTCGACCAACCAGGAGCACGGCCTGGTGCCCGCCGAGGACGAGGATTTCGCTCGCCTGCCGATCGGAAGCCAGATCAGAATC
>DASVUW010000407.1:0-11972 GCA_036386845.1 Allosphingosinicella sp.
AGCTTGGAGCCCGCCGGGACCCGGTCGAAGTCCAACGCGCGCCCGTCGCCGACGATCGCCTTGGCCAGGAACCGGGCGCCCTGCGGCGTCCGGCACAAGGCGTCGTCCGGCTCGCACACCTGGTGCGCTCCGACCAGCGTCCAGCGGGCAAGGCGCTTCGGCTCCCGGCACAGGGCGAGCAGCGCCGTGACCTCGTCGCGCTCGCGGACGAAGAAGATATCGATATGGGCGTCGGCGAGCAGGGTCCCGGCCAGCGCCGAGGCGAAGGCGTGGCTCTGCATCGGAAGCGAGGCCGATTCCTCCAGCCTCCGCCAGGAGCGGACCAGCCCCTCCTCCCCGCAGAAGCGGCCGAACGGCATGGCCGACGATTGGAAAATCGCCGCCGCCCGGGCATCGCGACGGCGGCGGCGGAGCGCGGCCGTGGCCGCGGACCCTTCCGGCATCGTCTCGATGGCTGTCACCCATCCTTCGATCATTCGGCCCCTTTACGGGGCACGGGTAAACATTTTGCGTCTTTGCCCGCGGCGCCCTCCGGGCTTAGGGACGGCGGATGGACAGCCGCATCCCGCCCCCCGAAGCACTGGTCGCGACCAGCCATGCCGACGCTCCAACCTATGAGGCGCTGTACCGCCAGTCGCTGGGCGATCCCGACACATTCTGGGCCGAGCAGGCGCGGAGGATCGACTGGGTCGAGGCCCCGACGGTCGCAGGCAACTGGTCCTTCGATCCCGTCGACATCAAATGGTATGAGGACGGGATCCTCAACCTCTGCCACAATTGCGTCGACCGCCATCTGGGGGCCCGCTCCGACAGGCAAGCGATCCTGTTCGAAGGAGACGAGCCCGGGACCGGCCGAAGCCTGACCTACGGCGAGCTCTATCGCGAGGTCGTCCGGATGGCGAACTGCCTGAAAGCGCTCGGCGCGGGTAAGGGCGACCGGGTCACCCTCTACATGCCGATGATCCCGGAAGCCGCCGTGGCGATGCTCGCCTGCGCCCGGATAGGCGCCGTCCATTCGGTCGTCTTCGGCGGCTTCTCGCCGGAGGCGCTGCACGGCCGGATCGAGGATTGCTCGAGCCGATTCGTCGTCACCGCCGACGGCGGCCGGCGCGGCGGAAGGCTCGTGCCGCTCAAGGCCAATGTCGACGCCGCGTTGGCGAAAGGGGCGCAGGTCGACGCCGTCCTCGTCGTGCGCCATCTCGGCAACGATATCGAATGGACCGACGGCCGCGACCACTGGCTTGACGACATGTCCACCCTCGTCCCGGACGAATGCCCGCCCGAGCCGATGAACGCCGAGGATCCGCTCTTCATCCTCTACACGTCGGGCTCGACCGGAAAGCCCAAGGGAGTCCTCCATACAACCGGCGGCTATGCCGTCTGGACGGCGACGACCTTCCATTACGTCTTCGACTACAAGGAGGGCGAAGTCTTCTGGTGTACCGCCGACGTCGGCTGGGTCACCGGCCATAGCTACGTCGTCTACGGCCCGCTGCTCAACGGAGCGACCAGCCTGATGTTCGAGGGCGTTCCCAACTATCCCGATTTCAGCCGCTTCTGGGATGTCGTCGAGCGCCGCAAGGTCGACATCTTCTACACCGCCCCCACCGCCATCCGGGCGCTGATGCGCGAAGGGGAGGGGCCGGTGAAGAAGCACGACCGCTCGTCCATCCGACTGCTCGGAACGGTCGGCGAGCCCATCAACCCGGAGGCCTGGCGCTGGTATTACGAAGTCGTCGGAGAGCGGCGCTGCCCGATCGTCGACACCTGGTGGCAGACCGAGACGGGCGGAGTGATGATCACCACATTGCCGGGCGCCCACGACATGAAGCCGGGCAGCGCCGGCCGTCCCTTCTTCGGGATCGAGCCGCAGCTGGTCGGCACCGACGGCGAGCGGCTCGAAGGCGCCGCCTCCGGCAACCTCTGCATTGCCCGCTCCTGGCCGGGCCAGATGCGCAGCGTCTACGGCGATCACGAGCGCTTCGTTCAGACCTATTTCTCAACCTACCCCGGCAAATATTTCACCGGCGACGGCTGCCGCCGCGACGAGGACGATTATTACTGGATCACCGGCCGGGTCGACGACGTCCTCAACATCTCGGGCCACCGCCTCGGCACTGCCGAGATCGAGAGCGCACTCGTCTCCCACCGCTGCGTCGCCGAAGCGGCGGTGGTCGGCTACCCGCACGACATCAAGGGGCAGGGCATCTATTGCTACGTCACGCTCATGGAAGGCGAAGCGGAAAGCCCGGAGCTCGAGCAGGAGCTCCGCCGCCACGTCCGGACCGAGATCAGCCCGATCGCGAGCCCCGACATAATCCACTTCACCTCCGGGCTGCCCAAGACCCGAAGCGGCAAGATCATGCGCCGGATCCTGCGCAAGATCGCCGAGAACGATTTCGGGAGCCTCGGCGACACGAGCACGCTGGCCGATCCCGGTCTGGTGGACGGGCTGATCGAGGGCCGCCGAAACCGCTAGCCGCGTTTCGCCTTCAACGATTTCAGCAGCTTTCCGGCGCGCCCCGTCCACGGGGCTGAGCGCTCCTCTATGCGCCGATCCGATATTAATCTATCGTCCGGCATCAACGATTCCAAAAGCTTAGAAATTGGTGCCTGGCACCATTTTCCGATCCTCGGTCGCTCTTGGAAGGCGTCGGGTCTGGCAGGGATGTTGAAAGACAAACAGTTCCGGGCGTAAAGTGGTCGTTCCGGGGTAGGGATCTTCCATTATGAGTGCTTCAATTCGCGCGTCCGCAATCGCCATTTTGCTGACTCTTGCTTGCCCGGCTTGGGCGGCGCAGCCGAACCCGGCCGCTCAGCGAATTCTGCCGGCCTCGCCCAGCGATGCGGCGGTTGCGCTTGAGGGATTTCACGCAGCGCTCCGTCGGGGGGACGCCAAGGCCGCCCTGGCGTTCGTCGCCGACGACGCGATCGTCTTCGAGGAGGGGCGGGCGGAGCGCAGCAAGGCGGAATATGCACTGCGCCATGCCGAGGCGGATGCCGCCTTCTCCAAGGCCGTTCCCTCGAAACTGTTGAGCCGGATCGGCCATGCGACCGCTGATCTAGCGCTGATCGCCAGCGAGAGCCGGACCAAGGGCCGCTTTAACGGACAGGATGTCGACCGGATCATGGTCGAATCGATGGTCCTGCGCCGACAGGGGGGCGCCTGGAAGATCGTCCACATCCACTGGTCTTCGGCCCAGCCCTCGACGGAGTAATCGAGGACGGGGAAATTTCATCGAGTCCCGTAGGTCCTGTCGCCCGCGTCGCCCAGGCCCGGGACGATATAGCCGTGATCGTTGAGCTTCTCGTCCATCGCCGCAGTCCAGATCGGGACGTCGGGATGGGCCGCCCGCACCGCCGCCACGCCCGGCCTCGAGCAGAGCAGGCAGACGAAGCGCATGTCGAGAACTCCCGCTTCCTTCAGCCGGTCGATCGCGGCGATGGCGGTGTGGCCGGTCGCCATCATCGGATCGACGACGATGACGAGGCGCTCGCCGACATCGTCGGGAGTCTTGAAATAATATTCGACGCATTCGAGGCTGACCGGCTCGCGATAGAGGCCGATATGGGCGACCCGGGCGGAGGGGACGAGGTCCAGCATTCCCTCCGCCATGGCGAGCCCGGCGCGAAGGATCGGCGCGAAAACCAGCTTCTTGCCCGCGATGGCGGGCGAGTCGGTCGTCGCGATGGGGGTCTCGATCCGGACGAGGTCGGTCGGGAGGTCGCGGGTCACCTCGTAGCAGAGCAGGGTTGCGATCTCGCGAACCACGGTCCGGAAGAGCAGGATCGAGCTGCTCTTGTCGCGAAGGATCGTGAGCTTGTGCTGGACCAGGGGATGCGAAACGATCGTCAGTCCGTCCATGTCTAGAATACCGTTCCGTCGCTGATGATGGTGAAAGGCGGGCCCCCGCCCGGTCGGAGCTCGGCGGCGATTCGGCGGCCGGCCGCCCAGCTTCCGCCCTCGAGCATCCGGGCCAGCGGAAAGTCGCCGGCGCTCACGCCGAGGCGCGCCCGGACCAGCGGCGCCAGCCGGTCGAGCAGCGCCACCGTCATCGAGCGCCAGGCGACGATCAGCGGATCCGACACCTGGTGGGCCCGTGACGCGGCTTCCGGATCGGTGAGCCTGAGGACGCCGGTGTCCACGAAGAGGCCGCCGTTGCGATATTCGGCGAGGCCGGTCAGCCCGTCGACGTCGACGACTTCGATCCCCGCCGCCTCGAGCGGCTCGATCAGCGAATAAGCGAGCCACTGGGACAGCTTGTGGAGCGGCACCAGCCCGTCGGTCGCGTCGTCGCGGCGGATCGCCGGATGGCGCCAGCAGTCGCCGAGCGGCACCCCGTCGAGAACCAGCCGGTCCGCCCAGATCGGCCCGAGCGCTTCGAGCAGCAATTCGAGGATCGCCGAGGCTTGGAGCTTCCCTCCCTCGGCACGCTCGGCCAGGACGTCGTAGAGCCCGCCGGGGCGGGCCTCGCCGGCGACGGCGAACAGGTCGGGCCGGGCCAGCGCCTGGGCGCCCAGGCGGCGAAGAAGCGCGGTCCGGCCCTCGAGTCCGGCGAGGGGGTTTGCCTCGCTCACCTGGAACCCGCGCGCGAGGATTTCCCCGTCGAGCGCGGCCAGGGCGGCGGCGCCGGTCCCGAGCGCTCCGCTCTCGACCATCCTCTGGCTTGCGACCGCCAGCCCCTCGGAGCGGGCGAACGTGCCGCCGCCGGCCGGATCGGCGAAGCGCCAGCCGGGGCCCGTTCCGGCGTCGAGAAGAACCGAGAGGATGACGAGGTCGAAAGCGGCGCGCGCCCGCTCCGCCGGGTCGCCGTCCGGAAGGCGCGGCTCGCCGGCGACGAAATGGCGCCAGCGTGCGTGGAAAGGGACTGCGAGGTCCGGATAGGCTTCCCGGGTCAGCCCGGCGGTAAGCTCGGCGGCGGCGTCGAGCCGATTGAGATCCACGGCCCAGCCGTCCACCCGGCCGTCGAGCGCGAGGTCGAGCATCTCGTGCGCCCGCTCCCGCACGGCAGCGGCCGTCAGCAGGGCGAGGAGGGCAGGGTCGGCCATCAATCCTCCCCATCGGAGATGGGGAGGGGGACCATGCGAAGCATGGTGGAGGGGTAACTGGCTCGATCTCGGAGTTTCAGGCGCAAGGCGACGGAGGCCTGCGCCACATACCCCTCCACCACCCTTCGGGTGGTGCCCCTCCCCACGCGCTTCGCGCGCAGGGAGGATGAGACGCCGTCGAACGTCGCCATCCGCTTCAGAACTTCCCCAAATCCCGGCCCACCACCGAGCGCAGATGCTCCTCGCTCGGCGCTCCCTCTGGCGTGTAATAGCCGGCCGCCTTCTTCGCTTCCATCTCGACGCTGGCGTCGGGGGGCACGAGGCCCTCTGGGATGGGTATCCGCTCGCCGATCTCGACCCCGCCGGCGGCCAGCGCGTCGTACTTCATGTTGGACATGGACACGAACCGGTCGATCCGGCTGATTCCGAGCCAGTGGATCACGTCCGGCATCAGCTGCTGGAAGCGCGCGTCCTGGACTCCCGCGACGCATTCGGTCCGCTCGAAATAGGTCGCCGCCTGGTCCCCTCCGGGCTGCCGCTTGCGCGCATTGTAGACCAGGAACTTGGTCACTTCGCCAAGTGCCCTACCTTCCTTGCGGTTATAGACGATGAGTCCGGTGCCGCCGTCCTGGGCCGCCCTCGTCGCTTCCTCGATGCCGTGGGTGAGATAGGGGCGGCAGGTGCAGATGTCGGAGCCGAAGACGTCCGAGCCGTTGCATTCGTCATGGACCCGGCAGGTCAGGGTCCGCTCCGTGTTGCCGAGAAAGGCGGGATCGCCGAAGATATAGAGGGTCATTCCCCCGATCGGCGGAAGGAAGACGGACAGGTCCGGGCGGGTGACGAGCTCCGGGTACATCCCCCCCGTCTGCTCGAAGAGGCACCGCCTGAGGCTTCCCTCGGCCACTCCGAACCGCTCGGCGACCCCGGGCAGCCACCAGACCGGGTCGACCGCGATTTTGGTCACCGAAACGTCGCCCGCCTCGTGGACGATGTCGCCGTCCACATCGAGCCGCCCGGCCGCGATCGCGCCCTGGATCTCGTGCAGCGTCAGCCGCGCCTTGGTGATCGCGATCGACGGCCGGATGTCGATTCCTTCCTCGATCAGCTCGCCGAAATCGTGGGCCACGCGGTGTCCCCACGGATCGAGCGAGACGATCTTGCCGGGATCGCCCCATTGCTCATGCGGTCCGATCTCGCAGACCGGGGAGGTGTCGTGCAGGTCGGGCCTGGCATTGGGGTCCATCGCCCCCGAGGAGATGGCCAGTGCCCGGTAGATGGAATAGGAGCCGCCATGGGCTCCGATGGCGTTGCGGTCCGAGCGCGAACTGACGGTCGCGACGACCGGCCCCCGCTGGGCCGCGGTCGCTGCGCCCCATGTCAGCGGGAACCGTACCGGCCCCCGGGAGCCGGGATGCGACGTCAGCCTGATGTGGCTGCTCTGTCCCTCGGGCTTCATCTCGCAACTCCCTTCGCTTCCAGCGCTCGCCGGGCTGCGCAGACGCTACGACAGCGGGGGCAGGGTGGCTAGGGCGGTAATTAGATGGCGGCGGGTCGTTGTGGCCTAAACGAAGTGCTGCTAATCACGCTTTCTTACAGGGGGAGAATTTTGAATGTCGACGCAACTGCCGCAGCCGAGTTCGGATGAAACCCCCACGCCGGACGGGCGCCCCTGGCTCCGGCCCGCCTTCGTGCGCCTCGAGACGGGAGAGGCTGAAGCCGCCGACGGCTCCGGGGGCGACAGCAGCAGCCTGATTTCCTGATTCCTGACTCTCCCGCATGCGGTGGGCAAGCGTCCCCTCGCCGGCGCAACGGACCGCCCTAGTCGATCTGGCAGCGCGCACCGCGCGCGCCCGGCCTC
This sequence comes from Allosphingosinicella sp., assembly GCA_036386845.1. Taxonomy (GTDB): domain Bacteria; phylum Pseudomonadota; class Alphaproteobacteria; order Sphingomonadales; family Sphingomonadaceae; genus Allosphingosinicella. The sequence goes on from DASVUW010000407.1 coordinate 6,908, forward strand.
AGCTGCCGTCCGTTCAGATCGCCTGGGCGAAAGCGCTCGAGGGCTCCGGCGCGCAAGAGGAGGCTCTTCGCCGTCTCGAAGCCGCATGCGTCCGGTTTCCCGACGAAGAAGCCGTCCATTCGGCTTTCGCCTCGGCGCTAGGGCGAGCGGGTCGAATCGATGCCGCGCTCGAGCAGACCGAGCGATGGGCTGAAGCGGGCTGGGCCGGGAAGCTCCAATTCCACCTCCTGATGCAGGCCGGCCGCTTCGAACGCGCCGGGGCGCTCGAGGCGGCGCTGGCCGAAGCCGATCCGGCCGACCCCGATCTTCTCGAATATCGCGCCTTGAAGTGGCGCGATCGTCCCGAGCAGCTTCTCCGCGCCTGCGAGGCGGTGCAGGCCGCCGACCCCGCCGCCATGCATCCGCTCTACCACAAGGCGCTCGCACTGGTTCAGCTCGGCCGCGGCGATGAGGCGGCCGAAGCGATGAGCCTCGAGCGCTACCTGCGGGTCGTGCCGCTGGGCGTCCCGCCTCCGTTCGAAAACGAGGCCGCCTTCCTCGCGAAGCTCGGGGCGGAGATCGCCGCCAACCCCACGCTCCACTCGGATCCGGCCGGGCACGCCACCAAACGGGGGCTCCGCACAGCGACCTTCCCTTTACCTACCGACGAAGCAGGGCAGGGACTGGTCGCCGCGATCAAGCGCACGGTCGGCGAATATGCCGCCGGGCTTTCGGGCGATCATCCGTTCGCGCTCGCGCGGCCTTCGCTTGCGGCCTTCAAGAGCTGGGCGCTCCTGTTCAACGCCCGCGGCCACCAGCAGCTTCACCACCATCCGGGACCATGGCTGACCGGAGTCTATTATGTCGCCGCGCCGGCCGGGCCGCCGCGTCCGGGCGCCTTGCGCATCGGCGCCCTTCCGGCATGGCTCGAGGCGATGCCGCCCTGGCCGGTGATCGACGTCGAGCCCGTGCCGGGGACCCTGGTCCTCTTTCCCTCTTTCGTCCCGCACGAGACGATCCCGAGTGGTTCCGACGAGACTCGCATCTCTGTGGCGTTCGACGTCGCTCGAGCGCGATGAGCGGCTAGCCTGCTGGGCCGGTGCCCGAACGCGCGGCTCGGCTGGAAACGGGGCGGAGCGGATGCGACAAGGCCCGCCATGGGAAATGGCCTCGATCGAGTCGGGATCACCGGCGCCTCCGGCTGCGGCGTGACCACTTTGGGCGCGGCGCTCGCCGCGCGTCTCGGTTCCGTCCATATCGACTCCGACGACCATTTCTGGGTCGCCACCGATCCGCCGTTCCAGGTGAAGCGCGACGTGCCCGATCGCCTGGTCCGGATTCGGACGGAGCAAGCCCGAACCGGCCGTTGGGTGATGTCGGGCACGCTCGACGGCTGGGCCGAGCCCGTGCTCGCCGATGCCGAGCTGGTCGTCTTCCTCGAAGTCCCGACGCAAGTGCGGCTGGAGAGGCTTCGCGAACGCGAGCGCGCACGGTTCGGCGATGCCCTTCTGCCCGGCGGGGCGATGCACGAAACCCACCTCGAGTTCATCGAATGGGCCGCTCGCTATGAGGATGGGACGCTGCCGGGACGAAGCCGGCCGCGCCATGAGGAATGGCTCGTCGGGCTTACCGTGCCCGTGCTTCGGCTCGATGGTACCCGAACGACCGCAGAGCTGCTGGAGGCGGTCCAGACGGCAGTCTGACGCCACGCCTGGCTCCCGCCCGGGCTAGAGCCTCATCACCCCCTTGCGCGGCTCCCTGGTCCCCATCGTCTCCGCCGTCAGCGGGGCCCCCGCGGCGAGCAGCGCCTGGCGGCGGCCGCGGGGATCGACCCGGAGCTGCGCTTCCTCGAACGGCTGAGTCGCGGCGAAGCAGGGGTGGGCGAGCGCCCGCTCGACGAAGGCGGCGGTGCGGGGCCAGCGCTGCGAGTCGGGCTCGAAGCCGACATAGCCGCCGTTGCGGAAGAAGGTGGCGATCGAGATGTCGGCGAGGCCGATCTCGTCGCCGAACAGGAAGCCGGACTCCGGCAGCTCCCGCTCGAGATAGTCCAGCTCCCGCGGAAGGTCGTGGGCGAGCGTCCTCTCAATCCGGGCCGAATCCCCCTCCTCGTTCCAGATCAGCGGTCGGACGAACTTCTGGTAGAACAGCCCCCAGATAAACACGTCGCCGAGACGGGTGTCGGCATATTCCTCGAACCAGCGCGCGCGCGCGCGATCGTCCACGTCGCGTGGAAGGAGCGGCGGCTCCGGCCAGCGTTCGTCCAGCCAGGCGCAAATCACCGACGAGTCGCTGAGGCTGAGGTCGCCGTGGATCAGCACCGGAATCCGCCGAAGCGGGCTCAGCCGCTCGAACTCGTCGTTGCCGAAGAAGGCGGTGATCGGGTCGATCTCGTAATCGAGCCCCTTGAGGTGCAGGCAGGCGAGCACCTTGCGCACGTAGGGGCTGACGAAGCTGCCGATGATCTTCATGTCCGGCTCCTTGCGGGAGTGCTAGGCTGCCGCCTCGAAGGGTGCAAGAGAGTCGGAGGACGGGCGTTGAAGGCCACGGGAAGCTGCCACTGCGGAGCCGTCACGATCGAGGCCCCGGCCCCGCCCGAATGGGTCGCCTCGTGCAACTGCTCACTTTGCACCAAGACCGCTTGGCTGGTTGCCTACTACCCCGACGGCGCGGTCGAGGTGAAGGGCGAGACCGTGCCCTACATCTGGGGCGACCGGCTGATCGGCATCCACCACTGCCCGGTCTGCGGCTGCGGCACCCACTGGCGCACGCTCGGCGAGGATTTCGGGAAGATGGGGGTGAACGCGCGGCTGTTCGACGGCTTCGATCCGTTGGCGGTGGAGGTGCGGCTGTTCGATAACGCCGGATGAGGGGGCGCCCCAATTCGGTCTCCCGGAGGGCCACTGGTTATACTCGCTTGATCTCGGGTTTGTTCACGAAGGGGTCCAGGACCGAGATGTCGCGCCCGACAACATGTTTGATATTGCGCGTAACCAAGACAAGATCGTGGACCCGGGCGGTTGCCGCGAGCGCCGTATCCCGGTCATTCTTGCCGGAAACGGCCAGCATTCGCGCCCATTCGGAGCTGATCTTGCTGTCGATGTCGAACGTGCGGTCGGCGAGCTCTTCGATGAGCGCGTCAAGCGCGATCAGCTTCGCCTCGACGTCGCTTGCATCCTTATCTTTGCGACGGAGCCGCTCCCGTTCAAGCCCCAGCCGCGACTCGTGGAAGGTAACGACGCTGTAGTGGAGCTGATGGTCGTTCACCGTAGCAAGCCACGCGTGGACCTTGGGGTGGCCGCCAGGATGCATCTCCTGAATGACGTTGCCATCGAGCAGATATCGAATCACCTAAAATCTTCAGGCCGCAGCGTCGGCGCTGCCTCATCCACCGCGAAAATCCCGGCAGCGGCAAGTTCGGCGACTGCACGCTTCGAGCTGCGGGCGGGATAGGGCCGTCCTTTCTTCGGATATGCAGATGCGTAATCGATCGCACGAAGCACCTGCTTGCGCTTGAGGCTGGGATAGTCGGCGAGCGTCTCCTCGACCCCCTGCCCTTGGGCCAGTGCCGCAATCATGTGGACGGGAATATCAGTACCTCTGAACACCGGTTCCCGTCCTGATCGCTCGTCGATGCCGGTCTGGACGTCGCGCAGCGCACGGTAGCGCTTCGTTACCTGGGAAATGGCTGGCTTTAGAACAACGTCGACCGCCCCGATACTGACCTTATTGACGCCTGGGGGCCGAGCCTTGATCGCCGCGTACAGTTTCTTGCGCGCACTGGGCGTGAGGCTCTCGTGTACGTCTCGCCCTAGCGCGAGATAGACGAGCTCGTTCGGGCCGAGCTTGCGCACTTTCTGAGTTACGGTCCTCGGCAACACCAGACCGTGGACAGTTCTTCTGCGAGTCCGACCGCGTCGCGGGCCGCGCCGAACGCGCGTTTTCTTCGCCTTGGCGGGCTCGACCACGAGAACGACGCGCTTTTCAACCTCGCCGCGGTCTATGACGCGATTGATCTCCTCTGCCGGGCGACCGACGAGAAACTGCGCTTCTTGAACGGTCACAGAGTCAATCTCGGTCATTCTTCCTCCAATGCATCTAGAGTTAAAGATGCATTGCGTCACTAGCAAGGCGGTTGGCGCAGCCCGCCTTCAGTCCGCACCATTACCCCAGGCCTCGGGCCCTGCCGCGCGGCTTGTCCACGCCGTGAAGGATCGTACCGGACGTTTCCGAGCGCCGCGGCCGACGGGCGAAAGAGGTGCCGACGGGGTTTCAGAATCGCGTTTCGGCCCGGATCGGAAAGGAAACGCGTCAGATCGACCGGCTCACCACCTCCTTCATGATCTCGTTCGTCCCCCCGAAGATCCGCGTCACCCGCGCGTCCCGCCAGAGCCTCGCGATCAGATATTCGTTCATGTAGCCGGCGCCGCCGTGGAGCTGGAGCGAGGAGTCGCAGGCTTCCCATTGCAGCTCGGTGTGCCACAGCTTGGCGGCCGAGGCTTCGGCGGCGGTGAGCTCGCCGGCGACGTGGCGGCTTATCGCCCAGTCGAGATGGGCCCAGCCGACCTGCAGCTTGGAGGCAAGGTCGGCGAGGGTGAATTTGGTGTTCTGGAAGTCGAACACGGTCTTTCCGAAGGCCTTTCGGTCCTTGGTGAAGGCGACCGCCTCGTCGAAGGCGCGCTGGGCGGCGGCCTGGGCGGCGCAGGCGATGGAGAGCCGCTCCTGGGGGAGCTGGTTCATGAGGTAGGCGAAGCCCGAGCCTTCTGCGCCGAGGCAGTTGGTGATGGGCACCCGGACGTCGTTGAAGAAAAGCTCGGACGTGTCCTGCGAGTGGAAGCCGATCTTGTCGAGGTTGCGGCCCCTTGCGTAGCCTTCGCGGTCGGCCTCGACGAGGATCAGCGAGACGCCCTTCGCGCCCGCCGCCGGATCGGTCTTGGCGACGACGATGACCAGGTCGGCATGCTGGCCGTTGGTGATGTAGGTCTTGGAACCGTTGATCACGTAATCGTCGCCGTCCGCCACGGCGGTGGTTTTCACGCCCTGCAGGTCCGAGCCCGCACCAGGCTCCGTCATGGCAATGGCGGTCGGG
>DASVUW010000408.1:0-11263 GCA_036386845.1 Allosphingosinicella sp.
ATGCCGGACGAGAAGGTCAGCGCGTCCTCCGCATCCTCCCAAAGCCCGAGCCGGTCCTCCAAAATCTCCTGGTTGGGGCCGTTGAAGCGCGAATAGACGAGCCCTTCGGCGCCGCCGGGGCGCTTGCCCGTAACGCCTTCGAAGTGGCGCTTGCCGGCCGCCGCATTCTCGAAAACGAAGGTCGAGGTGAGGAAGATCGGCGCCTTGAGCGAGCCTTCTGACAGCGCTGGATCGAAGCCGTGACCCATCATCAAGGTCGAGGGCTTCAATCGGCGGCCGCCGATTTCGAGCACGTCGGGTTTGGGGCGACGGCGCGGGGTCGCGCCGGTGAGATCGGTTTCGTCTTGCATAGTTATGCCTCCTTTTCAGCCACTCGCATTCGCTGCGTGGAGACCGAGCCTGCCGGCGGGTCAGGCTCACCGGCCGCGTGTGACGCGGCCAAGGGGGGTGAGGTCGGTTGCCCGGAGGCTCCCTAGCCTAAGAGCGCGACGCGCCGCTAGCCTCTAAGCGACGAGCGCCGCCACCGCCCAGACGATCCCGACCATGATCGGGACCCCCGCAAGGTCCATCAGGAAGCCCGCCTTGAGCATCCGCGGCAGGCCGATGTGGCCGGTCGACCAGGCGATGGCGTTGGGGCCGGTGCCGGAGGGGAGCATGAAGCCCCAGCTCGAGGCGAAGGCGGCCGGCAGGGCGAGAAGAATGGGGTCGATCCCCGTGGCGGCGATGATGCCGGCGACGACCGGGATGGCGCCGCTCGCCGTCGCGACGTTGGACGCGAATTCCGTGACGATTATGACGATCCCGACCAGCACGGCGGCCACGATCAGCGGGTGGACGGACCGGAGCGGCCGGAGCGCGACTCCCATCCATTGCGCAAGCCCCGATTCGCCGATCCCGGCGGCGAGCGCGAGGCCTCCGCCGAACATCATGATCACGCCCCAGGGCGCCCGGTTCGCCTCCTCCCAGTTGAGGAGGGCGCGGCCGGTCCCGTCGGGAATGACGAACAGGAGCAGCGCCGCGATGACGGCGATGGTTCCGTCGGTGAGCGAATCCTTCGGAAGATAAGGCGCGACGAACGGGACCGCGATCCACGCCGCCACGGTCAAGGCGACGAGCGGGACGAGCCGCTTCTCCGCGGTCGACCAGCGGCCGGTCTCGCCGATTCCGGCCCGGGCGGCGGCGGGGTCGAAATCGGCCGCCGACACCCTCTGAACCTTCATCAATATCGCCCAGCACAAAGGCACGCAGATGAGGACCAGCGGGATCCCGTAGAGGGCCCAGGTGAGGAAATCGATCCGGTAGCCGGTCGCCTTCTCGATGATCCCGGCCGCGATGGCGTTGGTCGGCGAGCCGACGAGGGTGCCGAAGCCGCCGATCGTGGCGGCGAAGGCGATCCCCATGGCGAGGGCCCCGGCGAAGCCGTCGGTGTGGCCGGGCTCGATCCGCGCGGCTCGGAGGATGGCGAGGCCGATCGGGATCATGATGAGCGTGGTGGCGGTGTTCGAGACGATCATGCTGAGCAAGGCGGTCGAGGCCATGAAGGCGAACAGCATCTGCGCGGGCCCGCCTCCGCCGCGGCTGACGATGGCGAGCGCGAGGCGGCGGTGAAGCCCGGTGCGCTCGATGGCGAGCGCGACGATGGCGCCGCCCAGGACGAGGAAGAGGATCGGAGAATAATAAGCGGCGGCGGACTCGGTCGCGGTCATGATCCCCAGCAGTGGGAAGGCGAGGAAGGGCACCAGGGCGGTGGCGGTGAGCGGAAGCGCCTCAGTCATCCACCAGGCCGCCATCAGGACGATGATCGCCGTCGTCCGCCAGGCCGCGGGCGACATCCCGCCGGGAGCCGGAAGCGCCAGCATGACGACGAAGGCGGCGAGCCCGCCCCAAAGCCCCCAGCGCGCGGCCATTCGATCTCCCCCGGAAGTTTGAAAGGTTGATGGCACGGCGAGTATCCGCGCGAAACCCCTGTCGGGCCGCCCCGCCCGCCTGCCGCCCGCCGCCCGCCCGGCCCGGCCCCGCCGCACCCCCACCCGCGGACGCGGCGCGAGCGCGCCGCCCCGCTTTGCCGGCCAGACCTAGGCGTGATCGGCTTTCATTGATCCGTCATTGCGAGGAGCGAAGCGACGAAGATGCGCAGGTCGCCATGTCCCCCGGACATGGCTGCGCCCTGCGGGGCAGGCCGCACCTGCGCATCCAGCGGGCGGCCGAGGCCGCACTTGCGCATCCAGCGGGCGTCCGAGGCCGCACCTGCGCATCCAGCGGGCGTCCGAGGCCGCACTGGATTGCTTCGCTCCGCTCGCAATGACGGAGTGATCACACTAAGAAGATCATGCTCTGGAAGCGGATATCCAGGAATCTGAAACCTAGCTGCCTTATAAGGCGCCTCCCTTATAAGGGAGAGACGAGTCGGGTTCGCGGATGAGGGACGACGAAGCCGACGTCACCCGGCATATCCGCGTCGGCCGAGCAGACTGGGGCGCGCGATATCCGGATGCCTGGATTCGGCTGCCTTATAAGGCACGTCCCTTATAAGGGAGACCGGTCGGACATGGAGATGCTTCGGAGGGTAAGGCCGCACCTCTCTACCTCGGGGGGGGGGGGGCAGGCCGGCGGTGGCGGTGGCGCTCGACGGTCGACGGTCGCCGGTCGCCGGTGACAGTCGCCGGTCGGCGGTGACGGTCGCCGGTCGGCGGTGATGGTCGCCGGTCGGTGGTCGGCGGTTGGCAGTCCACGAGCGGCGGCCAGCGGTGGCGGTCGGCGGTCGGCGGTCGGCGGCCGGCGGCCGGCGGTCATTTCCGCCAGGATTGGCTCGGGAAGTTGCGCTCGATCACCGGCGCGAGCGCCGGTAGGCGCCCGACTCGAAGGACAATGGCGTGGAGCTTCGGGCAATGCTCGGCCAGCCAAAGCCGGCGGGGCCGCCAGCGGGACATGACGATGAAGGCGGCGAGCCGCCCCGCAGGCCGCGGCGTGCGGCCATTCATTTCCCCTTTTTTCCCAAGACTGATGCCACAGCCAGGGCGGGGCTGCTAGGGTCGGCTCACTCGCCCCAGCCGGAGTCGCTCGCTTGCGCAGACGCACCTTCCTCGCCGCCCTTCCGGCAGCCGCCGCTTCCGCAGCCCTCGCCCGCTCGGCCGCGGCGCAGGAGCCGCTCAGCCCCGCTCTTCCGGGAACCCGGCATTATCCGGACGTCGAGGCGGGCGACCGGCCGGTCGGCGCCAGCTTCGGCACCCGATCCGAAGTCTTCGGGAGGAACGGCGCCGCGGCCTCTTCCCACCCGCTCGGCACCCTCGCCGGGATCGAGATCCTGAAGAAGGGCGGGTCGGCGGTCGATGCGGCCATCGCGATCAACGCGGCCCTCGGCTTTCTCGAGCCGACCGCCAACGGCATCGGCGGCGATCTCTACGCCCTGCTCTGGGACCCGAAGGCCGCCAAAGTGGTCGGCATCGCCGGCTCCGGCCGAAGCCCGCGCGGGCTCAGCCTCGAGACGGTGCGGTCGCGGGCGAGGAACGGAATTCTCCCCAATTACGGAGCGGTGACGGTGACCGTCCCCGGCACGGTCGACGCCTGGTGGCGCCTCCACCAGCGCTACGGGCGCCTCAAATGGCGGGAGCTGTTCGAGCCGGCCATCGCCTATGCCGAAGGCGGAGTGCCGCTCTCGCCGGTCGTCGCCTATTACATGAACCGGGCGATGGCGAATTACGCGCGGCCCAATCAGGGGATCGAGGAGTTCGAGAACGCCCGGCGGACCTACGCCTCGGGCGACCGCGCGCAAGCCGGCGAGATCTTCCGCAATCCCGATCTCGCCCGCACCTACCGCGCCATCGCGGCGGGCGGGCGCGACGCCTTCTACGAGGGCGGGATCGCCCGAACCATCGAGACCTATTTCCGGCGGATCGGCGGCTGGATGACCCGCGCCGACCTCGCCGCGCACGAGAGCGAGTGGAGCGAGCCGGTCTCGACCACCTATCGCGGCGTCTCGGTCCACGCCATCGCCGCCAACACGCAGGGCATCGCGACCCTGCAGATGCTCAACATGCTCGACACGTTCGACATGAAAAGCGCGGGCTTCCAGACGCCGCTCTCGATCCACCTCCAGGCCGAGGCCAAGCGCCTCGCCTACGAGGACCGCGCCCGTTATTATGGCGACCCGGATTTCTCCCGGATCCCGACCGAATGGCTGGTCTCGAAGGCCTATGCGGCCGAGCGCGCGAAGCTGATCCGGCCGGACCGGATCAACCCCGACGTCCGGCCGGGCGAAGCGCCGTCGCGCGGCGACACCACCTATTTCAGCGTTGCCGACCGCTCAGGGATGATGGTCTCGCTCATCCAGTCGAACTTCCGCGGCATGGGCTCCGGCCTCGTCGCGGACGGGCTCGGCTTCATGTTCCACGACCGCGGGCAGCTCTTTACCCTCCAGGACGGCCATCCGAACGCCTATGCGCCCGGCAAGCGGCCCTTCCAGACGATCATCCCCGGCTTCGCCACCCGGGGCGGAAAACCCTGGCTCTCCTTCGGGGTGATGGGCGGCGACATGCAGCCGCAGGGCCAGGCTCAGGTGATCCTCAACCGTGTCGACTACGGCCTTGACGCCCAGGCGGCGGGCGACAGCCCCCGCTGGCACCACGAAGGCTCGTCCGAAGCCATGGGGGAGGACGACAAGTCGATCGGCGGCACCGGCCTCCTCAGGCTGGAGACCGGAGTGCCCGACCGCACCAAGCTCGCCCTCGCCCAGATGGGCTGGAGGCTGGGGCCCTCGGACGGGGGCTTCGGCCGCTATTCGTGCGTGGAGCGCCGCGAGAGCGGCGGCCAGCCCGTCTACGGCGCCGCGTCCGACGTCCGGGCGGACGGGATCGGCCTGGCTTACTAGCTGAGCGCGATCGGCGAGATCTGGCGGCGGTAATCCGCCTCGCCTTTGTGGGCGGACGCCGATGGCTGAAGAACCGGTCGGGCCGGAAGTCGGTGTCGCGTCTGCTACTCCCCTGTCGCTCGTGCGGCCGAACCGCGTGACCGCTTTCCCCTCGCCGCGATCTCCCGTCTGCGCTATCTCGCCGCGCCGCAATCGTCATGTCCTCGCCAGCCGATCCAGCGGACGGCCAGTGGGAGACGACCGCGGCGTAGAGGTCGAGCACGGACGGGTCGGCCCCGAGCGCTCGGTCGCCCCGCCGGCCCGGCAAACGCCCGTCGCGCTCCCCGCCCGCCCCGTTCCAGCCCTCGCCGCATTCCGCCATCCGCCGGGCGCGAACGCGGCGCCCGCCGCCCTGCCTGACGAGACCGAGAAACGGTTATTCGGATATCCGGGGCTTCGCTGCCTTATAAGGGGCGTCCCTTATAAGGGAGGGGGCGGGCCGGGGCCGGCGAACATAAGGGTGGTTCGGAGCGGGGGGGGCGCCTCTCCACCCCGGGGGACCGGCCCCTGCGCCGGCCGTGCGCGGTCGACTTTGGCGCCCGACGGTTGGGAGGCCGGTGGCTGGGAGACCGCTGGTGGGCGGTCGGAGACCGTGGCCGGGGGTGAGCGGCGCCAGGGTCAGCGCGGGAAGTTGCGCGCCATCACCGGGGCGAGCGCCGGCAGAAGCTCGGCTCGAAGGGCGATGGCGTGGAGCTTCGGGCAATGGTCGGCGAGCCAAAGCCGGCGGGGCCGCCAGTGGGACATGACGGTGACGTAGAGGTCGAGCGCGGACGGGGCCTTCCCGAGGACCCAGTCGCCCTCGCCGGCCTCGGCTTCGAACTGCCGCCAGAGCGACTTTCGGAAGGCGTCGACCCGCTCGGCGAGCTGAACGGGGGCGGCGGGCGCCCAGCGCTCTGGATAATCCCGATAGGTGAAGGTCGGGTAGAAGACCGAGACGAACCAGGCGAGCCGGTTCAGGAAAGCGGCCCGAAGCGGGTCGGAGGGCGCAGGGGCGAGGCCCGCTTCGGGCTTCAGCTCCGACAGGAGGAGGACGATCGCGGCGCTTTCCGTCAGAACCCGGCGGTCGGGCGCGACCAGGGTCGGGACTCGCGCCAGCGGGTTGACGGCGATCAGCCGGTCCCGCGCCGGCCCGGGCGAGTCGAAGCCTTCGACGTCGATATACTCGAAGTCCTCGCCGGCCCAGCCGAGGGCGCCTTCGGCCAGGGTCGACCCCCAGCCGCGGGCGCCGAACAGCTTCCAGCCGCTCATTTCCCGCTCCCAGTCGCGATCAGCGAGATCTGGCGGCCGTAATCCGCTTCGCCTTTATGGGTGGAGCGGCGATAGCTGAAGAAGCGGTCGGGCTGGGAATAGGTGTCCTCGCCCAGCGCCTCGATCCGGGCCAGGCCGGCGGCCGCGAGGCGGGAGACGACGAAGCCTTCGAGGTCGAACTGGTGGTGGCCCTCGCGGCCGAGCGTGAAGAAGCGCTCATTCTCCGGATCCGACTCGGCGAACCGGCGCAGGAAGCCTTCGTCCACCTCGTAGGAGCGCCGGGCGATGCAGGGGCCGACGGCCGCGGCGATCCGCCCGCGCGCCGCGCCCCGGCGCTCCATCTCGGCGACGGTCGCCTCGACCACTCCGCCCAGCGCGCCTTTCCAGCCGGCATGGGCCGCGGCGACGACTCCCGCTTGCCTGTCGGCGAGGAGCACCGGCGCGCAGTCGGCCGTGAGTATGCCCAAGGCGAGGCCGGGTCGGTCCGAAATCATCGCGTCGGCCCTTGGGCGGGAGTCGTCGGCATAAGGCGCGGTCACGTAGATCGCTTCCGCGGAGTGGACCTGGTGAAGCGTGACGAGCCTGGCTTGGCCCGCCACCGCGGCGACCGCGCGCCGGCGGTTTTCCAGGATGGAGCCGCGATCGTCGCTCGAGCCGAGCCCGACGTTGAGGCCCGCGCAAATTCCTTCGGACACGCCCCCGCGCCGTCCCAGGAAGCCGTGGGCGACTCCCTCCAGCGCTCGGCTTCGGAGCGTTTCTACAGGATCAGCTTCCATATCTCGTCTTCGTCCGCCTGCTCGCCGACCATGAACTTGTAGGGGCCGACATAAGTGAAGCCGTAGCGGCGGTAAAAGGCCTTGGCCCGGTGATTCTCGGTGAAGACCGAAAGATAGAGCGCCTCGGCGCCGAGCTGCCGGGCCTGCTCGATCGCCCATTCGGACAGGGCCTGGGCGACCCCCGCGCCCTGCCACGCTTTGAGCACGTAGAGCTGGCGGAACTCGAGCGCCGGCCGCTCCGGCTCGACCGGGAGGGTGATCGGGCCGAGCTTGACGAAGGCGACCGGCGCCCCGCCCGCCTCCGCGAACCGGATCCGGTGCCTGCCGTCGAGCAGCTCCTTGCGGAATCCTTCCTCGCTCAGCTGCGCGAGGAAGGCTTCGAGATCCTCCGGCCGATAGAGGTGGCCGAAGGTCTCGACGAAGGTCCGGCGATGGAGGTCGGCGAGCGCGGCGGCGTCGTCGGCGGTGAGGTCGCGATAGGTGATCATTCGAAGCCTTCGGGAGCGGGCCAGTCAGGTGAGGAAAGGCCGAGGACCCGGAACAATTCGCCCATATTATGTGGCGAAACGAGGCGATCTTTGGCGATCTTTAGCTCTTCGTGGCGATTCGGGGCGTTTCGGACCAGCGCTTCGGCCCGGGCGTCGATTCCAAGCCTTTTCAGCCACTTGCCCTGCGCCGCCGGCCCGTTCACCCGGACTCCGGCCTCCGACGCCGCTCCTGCCAGCGATTCGAAATCGACATGGGCGGTGAGGTCCGACTCGCCCGGCTCCATCCACGGATCTGCATAATCATGCATCCGCACGGCCTGCAGGGTTTCGCCCGTGCAGAGGCGATCATGGCCGTAATCGACTATCAGCGCCGCCCCGCCGTGCATAATCATGCGCTCCGCCAGCCGCCGCACGCAGGCGAGCGACGCGGGCGAAGTCTCGACCACCGACCCCGCCGGCGCCGCCCGGATCGGCTCCGGGATCGCGGCGGCCGGAACCGCCGGGCCGGCGGCGGGGACGAAGCGCTCACCCTCCACGGTGACCAGACGCTCCCTCCAGCCGGAGCCGGTCGCGACCAGCTGGCGGACCGGGAGGGCGTCGAAGAATTCGTTGGCGACGGCAAGGACCGGGCCGTCGTCCGGGACCGTCGAGAGGTCGTCGTGCCAGGCCGCATCGGGAACCCGTCCGGACTGGGCGGCGCGAAGCACCGGGCTCGTCTCGACGAAATGGACTTCGGGCTCGAGCCCGGCGGTACGCATCGCCCTCAGGGCGTCGGCGGCAAGGGTGCCCCGGCCAGGGCCGAACTCGACGTAGCGCATCCCTTCGGGACGGCCGGCGCGGTCCCAGACGTCGGCCAGTGCGAGCCCGACCAGCTCTCCGAACATCTGGCTGATCTCGGGCGCGGTGACGAAGTCGCCGGCGGTGCCGAGCGGATCGCGGGTGGCGTAATAATGGGCGTTGGCGAGGGCCATGTAGTCGGAGACCGGGATCGGGCCCTGCGAGGCGATCATGCGGCGGAGGCGGTCGGCGAGAAACACAGTGCCCTCACCCTCCCACCCGCCTGCGGCGGGCGGGCCCCTCCCTCTCCCCTAGATGGAGAGGGATTGGAGGAGGCGACTCCCTTCCCCCTCTCCCTGAAGGGGAGCGGGAGGGGCCCGCCGCGAAGCGGTGAGAGGGTGAGGGCACTTTACGCGACGCTCTCCGTCCCCGCGATCGGCTCCACCCGCTGCCTCCTCCCCTTCGCCGTCGCGATCAGCCAGGCGCCGCCGAGCACCATCGGGACCGTCAGGGTCTGGCCCATGGTGAGGCCCCAGGGGAGGTTCTCGAGGCCCTGGTCGGGCTGGCGGACGAATTCGACGAGGAATCGGCTCAGCCCGTAGATGAGGAAGCCGGTGCCGACGAGCTTGCCGGGCTGGTAGCGGGCATCGGTCTTCCAGAAGAGGAACCAGAGGATGAGGAAGAGGAGGATTCCTTCCAGCCCTGCTTCGTAAAGCTGGCTCGGATGGCGCGGGACCTCCCCTCCGGCCGGGAAGATTATCGCCCAGGGAACGTCGGTCGCACGGCCCCAGAGCTCCCCGTTCACGAAATTGGCGAGTCGTCCGAAGAAGAGGCCGAAGGGCGCGCAGCAGGCGACATAGTCGCAGATCCTGAGCGGCTGAAGATTGTGCTTCCTCGCCAGCCACAGGATGCCGAGGATCGTGCCGATCACCCCGCCGTGAAGCGACATGCCGCCGTCCCACAGGCGAAGGATCTGGACCGGGTCCGAGAAATAGAATTCGGGGCGGTAGAAGAGCACGTAGCCGAGCCGGCCGCCGAGGATGATCCCGAGGGTCGCGTAGAAGACCATGTCGTCGGCGTGGCGGCGGGCCATCGGAGCTCCGGCCCGGTCGATCAGCTTCATCAGATACCACCAGCCGACCAGGATTCCGGCGAGATAGGCGAGCGAATACCAGCGCAGCGGAAAAGGCCAGTCGAACAGGGTCGGGCTGAGCCCGAGATCCTCGAACCGGACGAAATCGGCGGCGGCCGTCGACAGGCTTGTCAGTAAAGGCTCGATCAAAGGCTTCCCCCTCCCGCTCCAGGCCCTAATCGGAGTGGGACGAGAAAACGGAAAGGGAGATGCGATGCCGAGCGAGCTGGACCGCAAGTTCGACGCGGTGCTGGCGCAGGTGACCGGGCCCGGCGGCCGAATCCAGATCGCCGAGGATTCCGAAGGCCGCAAGATCGTGGCCAACCTGCCCCCGACCCTGCCCGGAATGTTCGATGCCTTCTGCATGCTTCACGGCGCCACACTCGCCGTCATCGCCGACGGCGAGCGCCTGACGTTCGCCGAACTGAACGAACATGCGAACGGGCTGGCGCGGGCGCTCGTCGGTGGCTGGGGCGTGGGCAAGGGCGATCGGGTCGCGATCGCGATGCGCAACTGCCCGACCTGGATCGTCGCCTACATGGCGGTCCTGAAGGCCGGGGGAGTCGCGACCCTGGTCAACGGCTGGTGGCAGTCCGACGAGCTTCGCCACGGCCTGGCGTTGACGGAGCCCTCGCTCGTCCTGTGCGATGCTCCGCGGGCCAAGCGCCTCGAGGCCACCGGCCTCGCCGTGGCCAGCGTGACCCTTGCCGTGGAGAAGCCAATCGCCGAGGCTCTGGCGCCGCTGCTCGGCCGCGGCGAATCGGATCTGCCCGAGGTGACGCCCGAGGACGACGCCACCATCCTCTTCACCTCCGGCTCCACCGGGGCCGCGAAGGGCGCCGTCTCCACCCACCGCGCCGTCACCACCGGAATCTATTCCTATTCGATCAGCCTGCTCGCATTGCTGGGGATCATGGAAAGCGAAGGCCGGGGGCCCGCCAATCCGCCGCGCACCCTGGTTAACGTGCCCCTCTTCCACGTCACCGGCGAGGTGCCGGTGCTCCTCAACAGCTTCGTCATCGGGCGAGGGATGGTGCTGATGTCGAAATGGGACCCTGGCGAGGCGCTTCGCCTGATCCAGGAGGAGAAGGTGACCTATTTCGTCGGGGTTCCGACGATGAGCCTCGAGCTGATGCAGCATCCCGACCGTGAGAAGTTCGACCTCTCCTCGCTGACCGACATCGCCGCGGGGGGCGCGCCACGGCCGATCGCCCACGTCAAGAGGCTTCAGGACAGCTTCAAGGGCGCTCAGCCAGCCCTGGGCTACGGCCTCACCGAGACCAATGCCGTGGGCTGCGGGAATTTCTGGCAGAATTACGCCGACAAGCCCGCTTCCACCGGGCGGCCGCACAAGCCCACCGTCGAGCTGGCCATATTGGGCGAGGGCGACCGCCACCTGCCGGCCGGGGAGACGGGCGAGATCGCCATCCGCTCGGCGGCCAACTTCCGCGGCTATTGGAACGATCCTGCCTCGACGGCCGCGGCGTTCACGGCGGACGGCTATCTGAAGACCGGCGACATCGGCTATGTCGACGAGGACCAGTATCTGTTCATCGTCGACCGCAAGAAGGACATCATCATCCGCGGCGGCGAGAATATCAGCTGCCAGGAGGTGGAGGCGGCGGTCTACTCCCATCCGGCGGTGTCGGAAGCCTCGGTGTTCGGGGTGCCCTGCGAAAGGCTGGGCGAGGTGCCCGCGGCGGTCATCTATTGCGAGGACGGCGGGGGCTTCGACGCAGAGGCGCTTCGCGATTTCCTCGACGGGCGGATCGCGGCGTACAAGATCCCGCAGCATATCTGGGTTCACGACGAGCCGTTGCCCAAGCTCGGCACCGGCAAGATCGACCGGGTGGCGATCCGCAACGACTATCGCGGCAAGGCCGGCTCCGCAGCTTAAGCAGCGGCGCTATTCGCGAACGAACCGAAGGTCGCGAAC
>DASVUW010000409.1:0-4876 GCA_036386845.1 Allosphingosinicella sp.
GTGGAGGATCTGCGCGCGCGCGTCCGCCGGGAGCTCGGCCCAGGGCGTCTCCAGGCTGATGTCGAACGCCTTGGCCAGGCTGCCCAGCACCTGCATGTAATAAGGCGAGGGCGGGTTGGACTTGGCCCAGGGGACGACGGCGCCCTTCTTGATGCTGAGATTCTGGTTGGGCACGACCAGTTCGGGATCGAAATAGAGCTTCTCGCCGAGGCCGTCGCAGGCGGGGCATGCGCCTTGCGGGGCGTTGAACGAGAAGAGGCGCGGCTCGATCTCGGCGATGGTGAAGCCGGAGACGGGGCAGGCGAACTTTTCGGAAAAGGTGATCCGGCCGGGAGGGGCGTTGTCGCCGAGGACGGTGTTGCCCGCGCTTTCCTCCTTGGGAGCGTCCGCCGGGTCGAGGTAGACGAGGCCTTCGGCCAGCTTCAGGGCCTGTTCGAGGCTCTCCGCCAGGCGGGTCTGGATTCCGTCGCGCACGACGATGCGGTCCACCACGACCTCGATGTCATGCTTGTACTTCTTGTCGAGCGCGGGCGCGTCTTCGATGGCGTAGACTTCGCCGTCGATGCGGACTCGGGTGAAGCCTTCCTTCTGCCACTGCGCCAGCTCCTTCCTGTACTCGCCCTTACGGCCGCGGACGACCGGGGCGAGCAGGAGGAGGCGGGTGCCTTCGGGGAGCGCCATGGTGCGGTCCACCATCTGGCTGACGGTCTGGGCGGAGATCGGCTCTCCGGTGACGGGGGAGTAGGGGATCCCGACCCGGGCCCAGAGCAGGCGCATGTAATCGTAGATCTCAGTCACGGTGGCGACCGTCGAGCGCGGGTTGCGCGAGGTCGTCTTCTGCTCGATCGAGATTGCGGGGGAGAGGCCCTCGATATGATCGACATCGGGCTTCTGCATCATTTCCAGGAACTGGCGGGCGTAGGCCGACAGGCTCTCGACGTAGCGGCGCTGGCCTTCCGCATAGATGGTGTCGAAGGCGAGGGACGACTTGCCCGAGCCGGAGAGGCCGGTGATCACCGTCAGGGTCTCACGCGGGATATCCACGTCGACGTTCTTGAGGTTGTGCTCGCGCGCGCCGCGGACGGAAAGGTGAGTCAGCATGGCCGGTCGTGTTCCAGATCTGTTCTGTGGCTAGTCGGAGACGCGCGACAGGTCAACGCGGCACGGGGGAGATGGGTGCTAGGGAGGCGGAAGGCAAGGTCGCAATCCCGGGTCCCGTGACCGCCGTCACGCCTCGGGAGGGTCCGGACCGATTAGGCCGGCCCGTCATCAAGGGAGGCCGTCATGGGGTGGAGATCATATGCCGTTTTGATCGCTGCGAGCTTGCCGCCTGCCGGCCAGGCGCAGGCGCAGATGCCCGGCGAGCTTCGAATTACCGAGGAGAATGACGACATCAATCCCTTCGCCGATGGCAAGGATCGCTACTACTCCCAGGGTATTAGGGTGGAATGGTTGTCCCGCCCCAGGGACCGCGACGGGGAGTTTCTGCCGGGGATCATACATGCGGATTGGTGCCGCCTGTTTTGCGGCGAAGGCGCGGCAACGAGTAAGGTGAATGCGGGATTTGCCGGCGGTCAGAACATGTATACCCCGGCCGACATCTCTTTTACGGGGCCGCAGCCCAACGACCGGCCCTGGGCGGGGCTCCTGTACGTATCGAGGACCGCGCGGACCAGCTACGTTGAGCCGAAGCTCATGGCGCAGCGGCAGGATCGGCTCGAAGTCACTCTGGGTATCCTAGGGCCGGCCTCCCTGGCTAAGGAGACGCAGACGCTGTGGCACGATCTGTGGGATTTCCAGCCTCCCAACGGTTGGGACAATCAGCTGCGCAACGAGCCAATCCTGCAGCTTCGCTACGAAACCGCGCTTCGCTGGCCGCAAGAGGACGGTGGCAAGATGGACCTCATCCCCCGCCTTCGGGTGAACGTGGGCAACGCCTTCACTTCGCTCGAGGCGGAGGTGACCGGCCGGATCGGCCGGAATCTGTCCGGCTTCGGCGCCACCGCAAACCCGGCGATGGCCGTCCCCGCGGCGGAGAAGGTTACAGAGCGGGCTCTCGGCCTGGCGGGGGCCCGATGGCTGTCGAGCTACAATCTCTTCCTGCGGGGCGGGATCAAGGCTGTCGCCCGTAACATCACGATCGACGGCAATACCTTCGCCCGCGACCACGCCCTCGTCGAGCGGACGACGCTCGTCCCGGAGGTCGCCGCCGGAGTCGAGCTGAACCTGGTCGACAATTTATGGCTGACGCTTCAGTTCGTCCGCCGGGGCAGCGAGTTCCGGAGGCGCAACGGGCGGTCTACTCCGGCCCAGGATTTCGGCTCGATCACCCTCGCCTGGACATTCGGCGGCTAGGTCGCCAACGGCGGAGCATGGGAATCTCGGCCCCGGGACCTTCGCGACGACGCATGGGGCTCGCGCACTAGCTCTCTCGCGGGAGGCCCGAAGGCCTCGGCGGCGAGGTGGGAGCGAGGCGCACAAAACGAGCGAAGATTTGCGAGCCGGCGTGACGGTCGTCACGCAGCACAACAACGACAGGAGTTAATTCAAGCGGGCCAGCGCACCAGGGAGAATCGAAAATGGCCCAGCCTTCCACGCCAGACCCCAATGCGGGGCTGAAGGCGGAAACCGAGCGGTTGAAGGCGGAAACCGAACTCGAGAAGGCGAAGGCCGAGCGGGTGAAGGCGCTGGGTCTCCCGAGCTTCGAAGGCAAGACCGTCCTAAACCAAGGCGCCGGCGCAATCGAGGCGTTGCTCCTGTCATCGGATGCCATGGAGGACGCGGCGGACCGGGTCGCCGCGGGCGTATTCGGTCTTGGCCATCCCGGTGACTTCATCGTCCTGGCGGGCGACGAGACGATCGACATGGGTCTGCCACAGTCGCTGCGCATCCAAATGAACTTGATACAGGCATTGTTCGCGCGTGCCACGGGCGGAGCGCCAGCCGACCGAGCCTTCGCGGCCGGGTTGGGCGGGGTGGGCGCCCTGACGGCCGGCATCGGCCTGGTTGCGGGAATGCTCCGCTCCGACAAGGAAATAACCGCAGTGGATCTGCCCGGCCTAACCCACCGCCTGTTCGCAGCCGCCGTCGCGGCCCGGTTGAGAGGTCGCGCCATCCTGCCCGGCGCTGCCATCGGGCCGCTGCCCGAAGTCGAAGAGGAGCCGGACGCCAGGACAGAAAAGCCGCTCCTTCAGGTGTTCGGCGAATTGGCGCAGACACGCGAGGAGGCGCGGGAACTGGCCGCTGCGATGGCCGACGTCGATCCGGGCAAGCCGGCGCTGGTTGCCGCCATCGCACGGTACGACGCTTTCTTCGCCAGCGCCACGAGCGCCGGCGACAAGGGCGTCGTTCCAATCGCGCTTGCCGCTCGGCTGGACCCTATGATGTCGAGGCGTCCGCTCGTGCTTCGGGTTTATGTCGAGAAAGCCGGCGGAAGCCTCATCACGATCAAGAACATAAAGACCTATTTCGGGAAGGACCCGCTCACCGTGAGCGCAGGACTGGTGGCAAGCTACATGGTCACCGATCCCAGGACCGGCAGGCTGCTTACGTCCGAGATTCTCACCTGCCGAACGGCCGTCGCGACCTTGGAGGAGGTCCAGAAGGGAACCCGTCCGGGCCGCAGGCGCGCCAGGCTGCCCGCCATGAAGCCGCTCGAAGAGCGCGCCGGCGGTCAGGAGACCAGAGCCATGGGCTTCCGCTCCGCACACACCGCAGCACTCGGCGTGACCTACAAGATCACCGTCAAACCGAAGGATGGAACCGGCGCCGGCTGGATCATGCACAGCTTCGAATCTCACCCCGCACCTGTCGGAGACGTCAACTACCAGCCCATCCACTTTTCCGATCAGGGCGACGGTACGTTCACAGCAAACCTTGATTTCGGTCGGGGAGAGTACGGCCTTGCCTGCGACCTGGCCCTGGCCGGTCGAGAGGTGGAAATCGACGTGGAACCGCGCCCCAAAATCTTCCAGCCATTCGGCAAGCAATGGCCGTTTACGGCGAGAGTGCCGAGCGGTCAGACGATGGAGCTGGTCAAAATCTTCTTCAATACTGGAGAGCAGCAATGAGCCCGCTTGCCCGTCTTATCGCCGCCGGCCTCATTTGCTGGCCCGCAGTCGGCGCCGGGCAGGAGAATGGCCCGTCGGCATCTCATCGGCGCGGCGCGGAGGATGCCACTCCACCCGCGCCGGCGGGCCGTACGGAGAATTTCCTCGACGGGGTCTCGTTCGAACTCTCCGTGGAGCCGGAGGAATCGAAAGCCGCCGTCCAGATCGGCGGCTATTCCACCAATACAATCTTCTCCGGTGCCGGCGAAGCAAGGCAAACCGCCGCTCAATGGTCGGTAAAGGCGGAGGTCCCCGTTGGCGGCAGCGACGACCTTACCTCCGGTTCGACCCTCGACGCCCTCTCCAACGGATCGCGGCTCACTTTCGACTTCAGCATGTTCGGCTTCAAGAGCGCCGCCGCCAACTCGTCTTCGCCAGCCTTCGACAGGACGATGATTTCGGCCCGGGAGAATTGCAAAACCGAGGCGCGTAACGCCCGGGACTCGAGCGCTCAAGAGATAGAGGCAAAGATCCAGCAATGCGCCAACGCACGCAACGACCCGTCCTTCGCCCGGCAATATTCCGACTATAGCGACGTCGCGATAAACAGAACTCTCTTCTCGGGGATATGGCGGGTTGGAGGCGAAGCCAGCATCGGCCTGGGTCGGTTCAAGTTCGTGACGGGTCCGGCCCTCCAGGAAGTTGAGCGGACCAAGGTTCAATATTCGGGAGCGGTGTTTTTCGCCTATTACCCGTCGGATGCGGTCAGCGCGATAATCAGTCGCGCCGAATTCCAGCGGGCTTATAAGGCCGCAGACGAAGCCATC
>DASVUW010000410.1:0-4140 GCA_036386845.1 Allosphingosinicella sp.
CAAATTCTCCGTGGAGCTTGTCGATGTCGGCAAGAGCCCGGGCGTAACGCTCGCGAGCCACCGGGTCTGCGCTCAGACGCTCCGCCGGCGCCCGGAGCGCCTCCAGAGTCAGTCTAACCTGCTCCCGGCGGATTTCGGGCGCATGGGCCGCAAGCCCGCGATCCGGATAGGCGTAACCGTCGTAGTCGCTGGCATAGCCGAGCGATCCGACGAGCCCCTGGGCCAGCGCATGGATCGAGGCCAGGCGCCGGTCGGCGAGGATCGAACGGGCCTCGGCCAGGACCTCCCCAACCGGCACCGGCAGTCTCTCGGGGGGCCCGACCTGGATCATGGACGGCACGCGCCGTTCCGCCTGCGTCGGTGGGCGAAGGCGCTTCGGCGGCGGCGGTTTCAGCGGCGGCCATTCGGCCTTGATCGCGAGCATCATGTAGCGCGCCATCGGCGCATGTTCGGACGAAGAGGCCGCGATCCGGCGGAATGCGGCGGGGGCCGCCGCGCTCTCACGATAGAAAAGCTGGGACGCGGCCTGGTAGGCCCGGTCCTCGCGCTGGAGCCGGGTCACGGATGGGTCGGACAAGGGCAGCGGGGCGGGAAGGGCCTGGAGGGGCGGGTCCCGGCCGGCGCAGGCCGAGAACGCCGCGCGCTGGACCGCGAACCAGTGCCGGACATAGGGATGCTCCGGGCCGAGGCGCCCGATTCGCGCCCGCGCGGTCTGAAGGGCGTAGCCGGGCCGGCACTCGCCGGTCTCGATCCACCTGTAATGGGAGCCGCCCATCTCGGTGCTGTCGACCGGCAGCATGCGCTCGAGCAGCGCCTGGTCACCCTCTTTGCTGTAAAATCGCGAGTCGTAATAATCGAACAGATCAATGCGCGGGTCGCCGAGACCGGCCAGCGCCCGGTAGGTCGCCGCGCCTCGGGGATTGCTGAAATATTCGTCCATCCGCTCGACGATCCGGTCGGCCGGAAGGCACGCGGCGGCCGCGGGTTGGGCGGCCTGCAGAAGCGCGGCGACGAACGGCAAACCCAATGCCCTGGCCATTCGAGCCCTCCTCTGAAGAGGTGAGCATCCGACGACCCAAGTCACTGCGGTAGCGTAATTTTTCGCCACTTACAGCATAGTGCGGACAGGCTTCGCCACCAACTGGACGGGGCTGTGCGCAAATGTGCGGAAGCATCCCTCGGGCAAGCATGACAGCAGGGCCGCGAGCGGCTAGAGGCCCGCCATGGACCTCACCCATCTCGGCCGCTCCAGCCCCCTTCCCGCGTCGCCGGAGGAAGCGAGGCTCGACTATGTCCCCAATCCGCGGCCGGGCCGCCCCTATCTCGTTCGCTTCACCGCGCCCGAATTCACCTCGCTGTGCCCGGTGACCGGCCAGCCGGATTTCGCTCATCTCGTCATTGATTACGCGCCGGCCGAGGCCATCGTCGAATCCAAGTCGCTGAAGCTGTTGCTGACGGCGTTTCGCAATCATTGCGGCTTCCACGAGGATGTCACCGTCGGGATCGCCGAGCGGCTGGTCTCCGAGATGAAGCCGCTATGGCTTCGAATCGGCGGCTATTGGTATCCGCGCGGCGGAATGCCGATCGACGTCTTCTGGCAGTCCGGCGAGCCGCCCGAGGGGCTTTGGGTCCCCGCCCAGGACGTCCCCGGCTATCGCGGACGGGGCTGAATTGAAGGTCGCGATATTCGGCGCCGGCTCGGTCGGCTGCTTCATCGGCGGCGCCTGGGCCGCGGCGGGAATTCCGGTCCGGTTCGTCGGCCGCGAACGGATCGGCGCGGAGATTGCCGAGAACGGACTGACGCTCACCGATCATTCGGGCTGGCGAACGAGGCTGGCTCCCGAGCAGGTGGATTTCTCCACGAGGCCCGCGGCGCTCGCCCAGGCGGACATCATCGCCCTGTGCGTCAAGAGCACCGGCACGGCCGCCGCGGCGAAGGAGATCGCGCGCAACGCCAAAAAGGGCGCGCTGGTCGTCAGCTTCCAGAACGGGGTGAGCAATATCGACCTGCTCCGCTCCCTGTTCAAGAATCGGTTCGAGGCCGTCGCGGGAATGGTGCCCTTCAACATCGCCTCCGTCGGCGAGGGCCGCTTCCACAAAGGCGTGGCCGGAGACCTGATCGCAGAGGACGTGCCGGCGCTTGGAGCGCTTGCGGAGCGGATCGGCGGCGGCCCGGCACGGCTGGTCCTGTCGAGCGACATGCCCGCCATCGCCTGGGGCAAGCTGCTCATCAACCTCAACAATGCGGTCAACGCTTTGTCGGGCCGGACTCTGCTCGAGCAATTGCGCGAGCGCGACTATCGCCGGGTGGTCGCGGCCTCGATCCTCGAGGCGCTCGGGCTGCTCGAAGCCGCAGGGATCGAGCCGGCGAAGATCGGCCCGGTGCCGCCGAGGCTGCTCCCGCACGCCATCGCCTCGCCCGACCTCGTCTTCAACAACCTCTTCCTTCGGATCCAGAAGATCGACGCGCATGCGCGCTCCTCGATGGCCGACGACCTCAAGGCCGGACGGCCGACCGAGATCGACCATCTCAACGGCGAGGTGGTCAAGCTGGCGAGGAAGCTGGGGCGCGAGGCGCCGGTCAACGAGGCGATCGTCGGCCTGATCCGTCAGGCGGAGATGGGAATCGAGCTGCTCTGGGAGCCGGCGAAGCTTCGAGCCCATGTCCTGGAAGGCCGAAAGACGGCACCGATCTTCGGCTACTGAGTTTACCCTTTCATCGGCGCCCGTTCTGGAGCGCAGCCTAGTCCCGGACCGGAGTCCTTCATGCGCCTATTCGCCACCGTTTCGCTTCTCGCCCTCGCACTCGCCGGCTGCGCCCGGACAGCCGACCAGACCGCGCCGGCCACCCCGGCCCAGGCCGTCCAGGGCTCCCGCCAGATCCCGACCCAGCTTCCGGCCAACGTCCGGCCGCTCCAATATACGATCAACGCGACGCCCGATCCGGCGAACCTGCGATTCACCGGCCGGACGGACATCGATATCCAGGTGCTGCAGGCGACGGACCGGATCACCCTCAACGCGGCGGACCTCGAATTCGGAGAGGTGTCCCTCGGCGGCGGAAGCGAGGATTCTCCGCTCGCGCTCAACCCCCGAGACATCGACGTCAGCCAGGAGAAGCAGACCGCGACCTTCAAGTTCGGGCGCGAGATCGCGCCGGGCCGCTACCGCCTGACCATCAACTACAAGGGCAAGATCTACACCCAGGCGGCGGGCCTGTTCGCGCTCGATTACGAAGGGGCGACGGGCAAGAAGCGCGCCCTCTTCACCCAGTTCGAGGCGCCCGACGCGCGCCGCTTCTTCCCGGGCTGGGACGAGCCGCAGTTCCGGACCCCCTACAATCTCAACGTCACCGTGCCGGCCGATCAGGACGTGATCGGCAACATGCCGCAGGCGGGAGTCCGGACCAACGCGAACGGCACGAAGACCGTCACCTTCCAGACCACTCCCGCCATGTCGAGCTACCTGCTCTTCCTCGCCGTCGGCGAGTTCGACCGGATCGCCACGACCTCGGCCGGGACCGAGATCGGGATCGTCACCAAGCGCGGCGACGGTGAGAAGGGCCGCTGGGCGCTCACCGGATCCGCCCAGCTCGTCCCCTGGTACAACGAATATTTCGGAACGCCCTACCCGCTCCCCAAGCTCGACAACGTCGCCGGCCCGGGAAGCAGCCAGTTCTTCGGGGCGATGGAGAATTGGGGCGCGATCTTCTCGTTCGAGAGCATCCTCCTCGTCGACCCCGCAATCACCACCGAAGCGACCCGGCAGGGCATCTTCGAGACGGCCGCGCACGAGATCGCGCACCAATGGTTCGGCAACCTGGTCACCATGGCCTGGTGGGACGATTTGTGGCTGAACGAAGGCTTCGCCTCGTGGATGGCGACGAAGGCGACCACGGCGCTTCACCCGGAATGGCAGCCGGAGCTCTCCCGCGTCGGCGGGCGCGAGCAAGCAATGGGGCTCGATTCGGTTGCGACCACCCACCCGGTCGTGCAGCGCATCACCACCGTCGATCAGATCAGCCAGGCCTTCGATTCGATCACCTATTCCAAGGGCGAGGCGGTGATCGCGATGCTCGAGGACTATGTCGGGGAGGATGCGTGGCGGAAGGGCGTGCAGGACTATATCCGGACCCACCGC
>DASVUW010000411.1:0-4579 GCA_036386845.1 Allosphingosinicella sp.
CGAAGCCGATCGCGAGGATGGTGACGATCGCCAGGCGCCAGCCGCGGCCGATCGGAAGCACGCGCCCCAAGAGCCGCGTGCCGCCGTCCAGCATCGAGGCGAGGACGATGCCGGCGAAGATCAGCAAGAGCGGCTGGGCAAGGAAGATGACCGCCGCGATGGCGAGGGCCATCCCGAACCAGACGCTTGCCCGCTTCAGCTCCTGGCGGATGAGCGGGTCGCGCATCTCGGCCGGGCCGGGCTGCTCGACATGGCGCTCGTGATCCTCGGGATCGGCCGAAGCCCGGGCGACCGCCGGCGCATCGGAGTGCCGGCCCGCGGAAGATGCCCCCCCTTCGGCGCTCACGGTGCCTTGGCCTCCTGCGGCCGCAGGGAGGTGCCGGCTCGGCCGCCGCGCATTGCCGTGATCCAGCTGATCGGGTTCAGATATTGGGAAGAGCCGTCAAGGGAGAAGGTGATGAACTCGGCCCGGCCGCCGATATTCTCCCACGGAACCGCGCCGCCGAGGCCGTCGCCGGCGAGGGAGACCCGGCTGTCCGCGGACTTGTCGCGATTGTCGCCCTGGACCCAGACGTGGCCCGCGGGGACGACCACCCGGGCGAAATGGTCGACCTCCGAGCTGCCCATGTCGATCGTGTCGTAGCTGCGCCCGTTGGGCAGGGTCTCGCGGTAGACCGGAAGGCGGCAATAAAGCTTTCCGTCGGCCCCCTGAAGCCTGTGCTCGCCATATTGGTCGCGCTCGCAGGGCACGTTGGAATCGACCTCGACCATCACCGGTGCCCGCCGCTCGCGCTTCACCTCGCGCCCGTTCACGTAGAGTATCCCGCCGTTCATCTCGATCGAATCGCCGGGCAGGCCGACGACCCGCTTGATATAGTCCGAGGTGCTTCCCGGAGGTGTGAGGATGACGATGTCGCCGCGCTCGGGCATCCGGCCGAACAGCCGGCCGGACATCGGCGGGAGGACGTGGAAGCTCGGCGAGACCCAGGACCAGCCATAGGGATATTTGCTGACGACCAGCCGGTCGCCCTTGAGCAGCCCGGGCATCATCGATTCGGACGGGATGTAGAAGGGCTTGGCGATGAAGCTGTGGAAGGCGAGCACGGCGAGGATCAGCCAGAAGATCGCCTTCAGCTCCGCCCACCAGTCGGTGCCCTCCTTCTTCGCCGCCGGCGCCGGGGTTCCCGCGTCGGGAGCCGCTTCGGGCGTTTCGGTCATGGCGGGGTCGCTGCTCAACCTGGGCTCCCTGGCAATGGGCTGGAGGTAATGATGACGAAGGCCTGGGCGAAAGGATAGTCGTCCGTCATCGTCAAATGGATTTGCGCGAGGTGGCCCTCCGGAGTCAAAGCGTCAAGCCTCGCCTTGGCGCCGCCGGTCAAGGCGAGGGTCGGCGCTCCCGACGGCAGGTTGACGACTCCTATGTCCCGCATGAACACGCCGCTCTTGAAGCCGGTGCCCACCGCCTTGGAGAAGGCCTCCTTGGCGGCGAAGCGCTTGGCGTAGGTTCCGGCGCGGGTGAGGGGGCGGCTTTCCGCCTTGGAGCGCTCGGTCTCGGTGAAGACCCGGTTGATGAAACGATCGCCGAAACGGGCGAGCGAATTCTCGATCCGGCTGATGTTGCACAAGTCCGAGCCGATCCCGATGATTGACGATCCCATCAGATCGTCACCCCAGCGAAGGCTGGGGTCCCAGGGAGACACGCCGAGACTTCTTGTCCTGGGGCCCCAGCCTTCGCTGGGGCGACGGGTCCGCTCGTCATCCCCGCGCCTCGTCCATCAGCCTGCGCATCCGCGAAACGCCCTCCCCCAGCCCGGTGAAGATCGCCTCGCCGACCAGGAAGTGGCCGATGTTGAGCTCCTTGAGCTGGGGGATGGCGGCGACCGGCTGGACGTTGTCGAAGGTGAGGCCGTGGCCCGCATGGGGCTCGATCCCGTTCTTCGAAGCCAGAGCGGCGGCGTCGGCGAGGCGGCGCAGCTCTTCGGCCCGCGCCTCCCCTTCCAGATGCGCGTAACGGCCGGTGTGGAGCTCGACCACGGGCGCCTTGAGCCGGATCGCGGCCTCGATCTGGCGCGGATCGGGCTCGATGAACAGGCTCACCCTGATGTTGGCGCCGGTGAGGCGCTCGATATAGGGCATCAGGTGATTGTCCTGCCCGGCCGCGTCGAGCCCGCCCTCGGTGGTCCGCTCCTCGCGCTTCTCGGGGACGAGGCAGGCGGCGTGCGGCCGGTGGCGAAGGGCGATCTCGAGCATTTCCTGAGTGGCCGCCATTTCGAGGTTCAGGGGGATGGTGAGCCGGGCCATCAGCTCGGCAATGTCCTCGTCGCGAATATGGCGCCGATCCTCGCGCAGGTGCGCGGTGATCCCGTCGGCGCCCGCTTCGGCGGCGAGAAGGGCGGCCCGCACCGGATCCGGGAAATCGCCGCCGCGAGCGTTCCGGATGGTCGCGACATGGTCGATATTGACTCCGAGGCGCAGGGGCTGGCTCACGCCGCCTTGCGGCTTCCGGGCTTCTCGGCCGGGAGCGCGGCCAGGTCGGACGGGATCGCTTCCGGCTCGTAGACCGGGACGTCGAGGCGGATGAGAGGGAAGAAGGGCACTCCAAGATCGGCAAGCCCGTTCGAGCGATCGACCAGGGCTGCGGCGGCCACGACTTCGCCGCCGGCCGCCGCGACGGCCTTGATCGCCTCGCGCGAGCTGAGGCCGGTCGTGACCACGTCCTCGACGAGCAGCGCCTTCTGCCCCGGCTCGATCCGGAAGCCGCGCCTGAGCTCGAACGTCCCCGACGGGCGCTCGAGGAAGATCGCCTCCAGGCCCAGCGAGCGGCCCATTTCGTGGCCGATGATGATTCCGCCCATGGCCGGCGAGACGACGAGGGCGATTTGCGCCCGAATGTCGAGGGGGAGGCTGCGGGCCAAAGCGGAAGCGAGGCGCGAGGCGCGGGCCGGATCCATCAGGACCCGGGCGCATTGCAGGTAGCGCGGGCTGTGGAGGCCCGAGGAGAGGATGAAATGCCCTTCGAGCAGCGCCTCGGCGGCCCGGAATTCGGCAAGGATATCCTCTTCGTCCATGGGTCCTTTTCTTCCCTGTTCGGCCGGCGGAGTGATAGGCCGCGAAAAGGGCGGCTTCAAGGCGATCCAAGAGCCTTGAGGCGCACCGGCCTCATGCCTATAAGGCCGGCCAATCCGCCGCCCCACCTAGCGAATCCGTTCCGCTTTCGTCGTCCAGGTCCCGAAGGGTTTAGATGAAGACTCCGCTCAAGCTGATCCTCGCCGCCGCAGCGTTCGCGCTGGCGCCGGCCGCCGCTCTTTCGCAGGCGGCGCCCGCCGCCGCCCCGGCTCCGGCCGCGCCCACGGCACAAGCGCCGCGGGACGCGATCAGCGCCAATTCGCAGGCCGCGCCCGCCCAGCCCGGAGAGATGAGCCCGGCGGAGACGGGCATGGAGGAACCCTCCAACGCGTCCGTGCTTGCGAGCAGCCCGGCCCGCACCGCCCCCGACGCCACGGTCGGCCAGCCGACCGGCGCCATGGGCTTCCAGCCGCAGGTGACCCCGATCGGCGAGGAGGCGCTGTGGTTCCACAACGTCATCCTGATGCCGCTCATCACGGCCATCTCGATCTTCGTCCTCGCGCTGCTCCTCTATGTCATGATCCGGTTCCGGCGCAGCGCCAATCCGGTGCCGTCGCGCACCACCCACAACACCCTCCTCGAAGTGGTGTGGACGCTGGTCCCGGTTCTGATCCTGGTGGCGATCGCGGTTCCGTCGATTCGCCTGCTTGCGCACCAATATGCGCCGCCCAAGGCCGACATCACGGTCAAGGCGACCGGCAACCAATGGTATTGGAGCTACACCTATCCCGACCATGGCGGTTTCGAGATCGTCTCCAACGGCCTCAGCGACGCCGACGCCAAGAAGCGCGGCGAGCCGCGGCTGCTGGCGGTCGACGAGCGGATGGTGGTTCCGCAGGGCGCGACGGTGAAGGTGATCATCACCGCGTCCGACGTCATCCACAGCTGGGGCGTCCCGGCCTTCTGGGTGAAGCTCGACGCGGTGCCCGGCCGGCTCAACGAGACCTGGTTCAAGACCGACAAGCCGGGCGTCTATTACGGCCAGTGCTTCGAGCTTTGCGGCGCCCGCCATGCATACATGCCGATCGCCGTCGAGGTGCTTCCGCCGGCGCAGTTCGCCGCCTGGGTCGCCTCCAAGGGCGGGACCATGCCGGGACCCGGCGGGGTGAGGGCGCCGGACGCCACCGCCGTCTCGCCCGCCATCGGCAACGCTCAGCCGGCTCCGGCTCCGGGCGCGGGTCCGCAGCCGACCGGCGGCGCTTCCGGAGCGACCGAGACCAGCCCCGATCCTCAGGGCATCACTTCGGGCACCACTGCTCCGCCCACGTCCAGCCAGGGCGCCACCAATTCGAAACGCGGAAACTGACATGACCGACACGACTGCCAACGCCACGCATTTCGAAGCGCACGGCGCCCATGCGGCTCATCACGACGACGATCACAAGCCCGGCTTCTTCGTGCGCTGGTTCATGTCGACCAACCACAAGGACATCGGAACCCTCTATCTGATCTT
>DASVUW010000412.1:0-5633 GCA_036386845.1 Allosphingosinicella sp.
CAGGAGCGGCATTCCGATCCGCTGCATCGCCTCCAGAACGGGATGGATATTGCGCACGTCGCCGACCCCGTGGGCGCTGTTGGTGGTGGCGTTGGCCGGATAGAGCTTGGCCGCGGCCCAGGCGCCGCGTTCGAACCCGGCGATCAGCTCGGCGGGCTCCGCATCGTCGGTCAGGTAGCAGGTCATCAGCGGCTCGAAGCCCGGCGCCGCGGCGCGAATCCGGTTGCGATAGGCTACTGCCCTGGCGGCGGTCGTCACCGGAGCCTCGAGATTCGGCATGACGATCGCCCGGGCGAATTGCCTGGCCGTGTAGGGGGCAACGGCCTGGAGCATCGCGCCGTCGCGAAGGTGGACGTGCCAATCGTCCGGGCGGCGCAAGACGAGGCGGGTGGTCTGGGTCATAGGTCCTCATCCGTCATGCTGAACTTGCGGCATCCAGTCCGGCGACTGCCGGGATGCTCGAAACCGACCCCTGAAACAAGTTCAGGCTGACGACCGGGCGTTGCGACGGTTGGAGAGAAGGCCCGGAGCGCCTAGATGCCTATCATGCCAGTGACCACCCTCGTCGACCGCGCCCTCCTGCGCTTATCGGGGGAGGACGTGCGCGGGTTCCTCCAGGGGCTGGTGACCCACGATCTTGCCTTGCTCGCTCCGGCGCGGCCGCTCTGGGCGGGGTTGCTGACGCCGCAGGGCAAGGCCTTGTTCGACTTCATCCTGTGGGCAGAGGGCGAGGACGTGCTGATCGACTGCGAGCGCGAAGCCGCGGGCGACCTGGCGAGGCGGCTGACGCTCTACCGGCTTCGGCGGAAAATCGCGATCGAGCGGGAGCCTGAGCTTTGCGTGCACTGGTCGCTGGCGGGCCCGGGCCCGGCCGATCCCCGGCTGCCGGAACTTGGACGTCGCTGGCTGGCCCCGGAGGATGGCGACGGCGGCGGCGGGTGGCTCGCCCACCGGCTCTCAATGGGCGTGACCGAGGGACGAGCGGAGCTCGGTTCGGACAAGACGCTCTGGCTGGAATGCAATGCCGCCGAGCTGAACGGAGTCAGCTTCACCAAGGGCTGCTATGTCGGCCAGGAGAATACGGCCCGGATGAACTACCGCTCGAAGGTCAACCGGAGGCTGGTGGTCGTACCGTCCGACACGCCCGGGGAGCGAACTCGCATCCACTATCCGGAGCTCGGGCTGGCGGTCGAGCACCGCCGGGTCGAGGATCTGGGCGGCGCATTGACGCCCTCCTGGCTGGCGGCCGCGCTGGGAAACGGCCCGTAACCCGGGGAACCGCCGGCGGCGGCTTGGCCGGGCTCAATAGTCGACTGCCTGCCTCGTTACCCGGCCTGCGATCACATAGGGCTCGAAGCCGCCAAGGATCGTGAACTCCAGGGCCTCTCCGGTGATCCGGTCGATTCGAAGCGTCGCACCGGCGAAGCTAAGCGTAGAGCCGGGCCCGCCGGGGAGATAAGCGCCGTCTTCGGGCCGCAACACCGCGGATTGAGAGCTGTAGCAGGCGGTGCCGTCGTCGCGGGTAAGCGCCACCGCCAGTCGCCGCCGCTTCGGATCTCCTCCCGCCTTATCCAGATGGAACGGAAGGACGCTCTGGCAGGGAGAGCGGCCGTTCTCGCGCAGATCGTAATAGAAGACGGTCAGCTTGACGTGGAAACCCTGCACCGTGCGCGGGTCTATCTCGGTGAAGGCCACCGGGGCCGGAAGCGTGCTTCGTCGCTTCAGCGTGCGCACCGACGGAATGCCGATCAGGTCGAGCTTGCCGAAATAGCCGGCGTCTAGGCGGCCATCCCGGTCGGTATCGGCGAAGCACCGGGTCTCGCGCTTCCCCCAAGGGGAACGGTGGGTGAGCTCGTGGCCTCCCGGCGCCGGCAGGACGCACCATGCCTGCGCGTTGCTGGCCAGATTGACTGCAAGCGCAAGGGTCGTTCCTTCCGGAAGCGACGCTCCCTCGAAGCTCATAGGCTGCCCGGTGCGCACGGCTCGGCTCGGAATCGCGCGTTGTTCGAAGATCCGGTGCCCGTTGAGAGCGATTCTGCCGGTCTTTCCCGCCAGGTCTTCCGCCGGCAGAACGGTCCAGGGGGAGAGACTCCCGCCGGCTGGGTCGGTTGCCGTTCCAGCAGCAAGCATCAGCGCTGCAGCGACCGCTAAAGGCATTCGCTCACTCCCCTGTCCGAACACCCGCCACGGGCCGAGAACGCCTTTTAGGATGAGATTTATCTATCGCCTATCTCGGCGAAGGCCCTGACGGGGAAGGTGCCCATTCCGGCGACCTTGGGCGGGGCGGCCGTGAAGCGGAACCCACTGCCCGGGAGGGCAGCGAGGCCCGTCATATGCTCGACGATGAGGATCCCCGCGCCGAGCAGGATCGTGTGTATCGGGCGCCGACGGGTGCGGGTGTCGTCGATATTGTAGCTGTCGATGCCGACCAGGGCCGCGCCCCGCTCGGCGAGCAGCCGGGCGGCGGATTCGGCGAGGAACGGGTGGCCTTCCGAATAAGCGTCGGTGCGCCAGTGGCGGTCCCAGCCGGTGTGGACGAGGACCGCCTTGCCGGCAACGTCGAGGCTCTCGAACAGCTCCGCGCCCGCTTCCATCCCTTCGGCCCGGACGCACAGACCCTCCAGCCCCGCCAGCCGGTCCAGCCCGACGGCCGCGAGATCGTCGCCTTCGGCGTAGCGGTGGAAAGGGGTGTCGAGATAGGTGCCGGTATTGGCGACCATGTCGATCCGGCCGATCTGGAAGGTCGAGCCATCGTCGTAATTGGCGGCCGAATCCTCGCGTTTCCAGAAGTCGCAGATGTGCGGCGCGGGGAGGCCCTTGTAGGTGACCATCCCGTCGTCGATGCGGTGGCTAAGGTCGATCAGCATGGAAAATGGCTCGGCAATAAGCGCGCTGGGCGGCATAGGCCTTGGGGTTCATCGTCTTCAGCTGCTTGTAGAAGCCTTCCGCGATCATGAGATCGCCGCTGTTCACCTGCTCCTTGGTTCGGCCCGCCTTGCGGCCGGTGTCGGCCATGATCATGCCCCAGGTCATCATGTCGGCGAACTGTTCCGAAGTGGGTTCCTTGCCGACCTCGAGCTTGACCAGGATCGCGCAGGAGACGGCCTGATGGTAGAAGAGCTCGGGCGGCGGCTCATATTTCGGCTCAGCCTTGGCGAGCAGAGCGAGCAGCAGCAGATCGATCATGAAGAGACCCCCTCCGTCCGGCGCCGCCTGGCTATGCGAACCAGGGCGACCGCGCCGATCAGCATCCATATCACGTTGAGCGAGGCCGACGGAATGGCCCCGTGCCACCAGCCGTTGACGACGAAGCCGGCGGCTCCGACGACGTTCATCCCCTGGTAGAGGCGCGACTGGCCCGTCACCTTCTCCATCGAGAGGAGGAGATAGGCCGAGAGGATGAGCAAGGCGCCGCCCCAGCCGGCGACCTCGACCGCGATCTCGATCATTCGGCACCCCGATGCGCTCGGCCGAGAGCGCGGCCCGCCTCGCGCGCAGGGCGCATCTCCGCGGCGACCTGGGCCGGGTCGAGATCGCGCAGGGCCCTGTGCTCGGCGGTGCGCGCTTCGGCCTCCTCCTTCGGCAGGCCGACGAAGCGGGCGAAGGTGTAGATTTCATCGTGCTGGAGCGCGATGCTTCGGCCCTCGAGCAGCTTGGCCTCGACATGCCGGAAGCCGGCGAGCAGGAATTCGGAATGGGGCGGCGCGTTGTCATGGGCCGCGGCCTGCGCCGACTCGAGCCAGTCGAAATAAGGAATTCGCGCCGCCCAGTCGGGCAGCTTCGCGCTTCCCACCCCGGTGGGCGCTCGCGGCCGATCCTCGGGCTCGAGGCCGGTCAGCAGGCTTTCCAGAAAAGCCGCCGAAAAGGCGCAAGCCCGCCATTGCAGGGGTCCTTCCCCGAGCATGTCGAGGTGCACGAGGACCGTCCCGGTGGCCACGAAATGCTCCGTATAGTTCCTGTAGCCGGAAACGTCCGACCGGTCGTAGAGGCGCGGATGGAAGGTCGAGCGGCGGCGCGCCAGCTCCGGCGGCTGCCACTTCGGCCGACGACGGCGGGCGAGGTGCCATGCCGTCGGACGCCGCGACGCCGCCTTGGCCCGCCAGCTGAAATAGGGCCCGAGGAACCGGATTCGCGCAAGCGCCCGGATCACCGGAAGTGGGATCAAGCCGCGAGCTTCCGGAGGACGTAGTGGAGGATCCCGCCGGCGCGGAAATATTCGAGCTCGTTCAGGGTGTCGATCCGGACCCGGGCGGTGAAGGCGAAGGTCGACCCGTCCGCCTTCGTCACCTGAACCTCGATCTCCTGGCGCGGCTGGAGGTCGGCTATCCCCTTGATCGAAAAGGTTTCCGTGCCGTCGAAGACGGGAACATCGCCGACGAACTGGAGCGGGACGACTCCCATTCCGACGAGGTTGGAGCGGTGGATTCGCTCGTAGGTCTCGGCGATGACGGCTCGGACTCCGAGCAGGTTGGTGCCCTTGGCGGCCCAGTCGCGCGAGGAGCCGGTGCCATATTCCTTGCCCGCGATGACGACGAGCGGCGTCCCTTCCGCCTTGTAGCGCATCGCCGCGTCGTAGATGGGAAGGGTCTCGCCGGTCGGGATGTGGCGGGTGAAACCGCCCTCGGTGCCTGGAATCATTCGGTTTTTTATCCGGATGTTGGCGAAAGTGCCGCGCATCATGACTTCGTGATTGCCGCGGCGGGCGCCGTAGGAGTTGAAGTCCCCGCGAGCGACCTGGTGCTCAGAGAGGTAGGTGCCTGCGGGGCTGTCGGCCTTGATCGCCCCGGCGGGAGAGATGTGGTCGGTGGTGATGGAATCGCCGAAGATCGCCAGTGGACGCGCATTCTCGATGTCGGAAGGCGCAACAGCGCTCATCGTCATGCCTTCGAAATAAGGCGGGTTCTGGATGTAGGTCGAGCCCGCCGACCAGGCATAGGTCTCGCCCCCCGCCACGGGAATCGAGCGCCATTGCGCGTCGCCCTTGTAGACGTCGGCGTAGCGGGCGCGGAACATGTCGCCGTGGACATGGGCGTCGATCAGGCGGCGGATCTCGTCGTTCGAGGGCCAGACGTCCTTGAGGAAGACCGGCTGCCCGTCGGAGCCGGTGCCGAGCGGCTCCTCGATCATGTCCCCGGCGACCGTTCCCTTCAGCGCATAGGCGACGACCAGCGGCGGCGAGGCGAGGTAATTGGCCCGGACGTCGGGCGAGACCCGGCCCTCGAAATTGCGGTTTCCGGAAAGGACCGAGGCGGCGACGAGGTCGTGCTTCGCGATCGCGGCGGAGATGGGCTCGGGAAGCGGCCCCGAATTGCCGATGCAGGTGGTGCATCCATAGCCGACCAGGTCGAAGCCGATCGCGTTCAGGTCCTCGGAAAGGCCGGCGCGGTCGAGATAGTCGGTGACCACCTGCGAGCCCGGCGCGAGTGAGGTCTTCACCCAGGGCTTGGAATCGAGCCCCTTCTCGCGCGCCTTCCGGGCGACGAGGCCCGCGGCGATGAGGACGGCGGGGTTGGACGTGTTGGTGCACGACGTGATGGCGGCGATGACGACGTCGCCATGGCCGAGGTCGCTCGGCTGGACGGCGCCGGTCGGCCCGTCCGGCTCGGTGTTCTTCGCCGCCGCCGCGACCGGGA
>DASVUW010000413.1:0-6850 GCA_036386845.1 Allosphingosinicella sp.
TCCGAGGCCTCGCGGAACAGCGCCTGCCCCTTGCGGGAGGCGGCGTTGACGACGAGGACGGCTTCTTTGGGGACGGGCTTGTTCAAGGGCATAAGGTGGCAACGCCCGCGAGGGGCCGCAAGTGCCGATCTTTGTCCTCCCCGTCGTCAGACGGGGAGGGGTACCACCCGAAGGGTGGTGGAGGGGTAGCTGAGGAGGGCTGCGCAAATACCCCTCCACCACCCTACGGGTGGTCCCCCTCCCCATGGCTCCGCCACGGGGAGGACTAGAGGGTCGTGTCCGCCAGGTTCGACTTGTACTTCTTGTTGGTCTGCCGGTCGTGGATCTCGATATAGATGTAGCTCGGCGGGATTATGCCTTCTTCCGTCGCGAACCAGATCTTGCCGAGGTTGGCGGGATCGCCGAGGGCGCAGAAGCCGTAGAGGCGCCTGCCGCGCGAATCGAAGACGTCGACCCAGGAGCGCGATGAGTTGGTGTTGGTGCCGCACGGGGGCAGAGCCGGCGCGGCAGCGAACATGGCTGCCGGATACTGGTCCTTGTTCATGACGTCGTAGCGGTGGCGGACCCAGTTCTTCCCCCCCGCTGAATAATATTCGAGGCCGGTCAGATAGAGCACCGGGTTGGGCTGGGCCTGAGCCGGGCCGGTACCGGCGAGCATCGCCGCCGAGACGATGCCGATGCGCAAGGCGAGCGTTTTGGTGAACTTCATCGACTGCCCCTTTCATCCCCAAGAGTGAGCCCGGAAGGTCCACATTCGAATTTGGAGAATGCCATCGTTCCGGCTCCGGCACAAGAAGCCGGCGCCGCTCGGTCGAGCCGTGCTTTGCAAGGGGCCCGAAGGGGCGTTACAGGCTCGCCCATGAGCCATGCCGCCTTCCCAGCCCTCCGGCTTCGCCGCACCCGCGCCGCCGCCTGGAGCCGGGCCCTGTTCGCGGAGACGGTGCTGACCCCGGCGGATCTTATCTGGCCGCTGTTCATCGCCGAAGGGCAGGAGGTGGAGGAGCCGGTCGGGAGCCTTCCGGAGGTGTCTCGTTGGTCGGTCGACAGGCTGCCGGAGAAAGCGCGCGAAGCCCGGGACCTCGGCATCAGATGCGTGGCGCTGTTCCCGAATACGCCCGGCGCGCTTAGGACCGGGGACGCGCGCGAGGCGCTCAACCCCGACAATCTGATCTGCCGAGCGGTCCGTTCGGTGAAGGACGCAGTCCCGGATATCGGCGTTCTCACCGACGTCGCGCTCGATCCCTATACCGCGCACGGCCATGACGGGCTGGTCGACGCGGCCGGCTACGTGGTGAACGACTCCACCGTCGACATGCTGGCGAGGCAGGCGCTGGTCCAGGCGGCGGCGGGGGCGGACATCGTCGCTCCGTCGGACATGATGGACGGCCGGGTCGGCGCAATCCGCCGGGCGCTGGAGCGCGAGGGCCATGTCAACGTCCAGATCATGGCCTATGCGGCCAAATATGCGAGCGCCTTCTACGGGCCGTTCCGCGACGCCGTCGGCTCGAGCGGCCTGCTCAAGGGCGACAAGAAAAGCTACCAGATGGACCCGGCCAATTCGGAGGAGGCGCTTCGCGAGGTCGCCCTTGACCTCGCCGAGGGCGCCGACAGCGTGATGGTGAAGCCGGGCCTGCCCTATCTCGACATCGTCCGCCGGGTGAAGGAGCGCTTCGAGGTGCCCGTCTTCGCCTATCAGGTGTCCGGCGAATATGCGATGATCGAGGCCGCCGCCGCGGCCGGTGCGGGCGATCGAGACGCCCTGGTGCTGGAAACCTTGATGGCGTTCAAGCGGGCGGGCTGCTCGGGCGTCCTCACCTATCATGCGCCGGTGGCGGCGAGGCTGCTCGGCGCATGATCGAGGCCGCTCGGGCTGAGCTCGCCAGACTGAAAGCCGAGGCTGCGCCGCTCGAGCCCGACTCAGGCGAGAGGGCGGCGCTTGCGGCGGCGGCCCTCGCCCACGCCGGGCAATTCCTTGAGGGCCTGCCCGACGGACCTACCTATCGCGGCTGGGCGGATTGGCCGGCGCATCCTCTGGATCCGGAATTTCCGGAGCAGGGACGGCCGCCGGAGGCGACGCTGGACTATCTGCGGCGCTGCGTCGACAATCCCGGGATCGCCACCGCTTCGCCGCGCTTCATGGGCTATGTCCCGGGCGGCGGGCTGTTCTACTCGGCCATCGGCGACTTCCTTGCCGCCGCCTCGAACAAATATGCCGGCTTCGCTCCCGCCGCGCCAGGCGCGGTCAGGCTCGAGAATGCGACCATCGCCTGGCTGGCTCGGGCGATCGGCTTCCCCGCGGCGGCGGCCGGCACTCTGACCTCTGGCGGAAGCCTCGCCAATCTCACCGCCATCGTCGCGGCGCGCGAAGCGCGCGACGAGGAGGGTGGCGGCGCCGTCTACATGAGCCGCTCCGCGCATCATTGCATCGACAAGGCGCTTCGGATCGCCGGTCGCGCCCGCGCTCCGACGCGACTGATCGAGACCGACGAGCGCCACCGGATGCGCGTCGATGCTCTTGCCGAGGCACTCGAGCGGGACTCGGCCGAGGGGGTCCGGCCATGGCTGGTGGTCGCCTCGGCGGGCACGGTCGACACCGGGGCGGTCGACCCGCTGGCCGAGATCGCGGAGCTTTGCGAGCGCCACGGCGCCTGGTTCCACGTCGACGGCGCCTATGGCGGCCTGTTCATGCTGTGCGAGGAAGGGCGCGCCGCCCTGGGCGGCATCGAGCGCGCCGACACGGCCGCGCTCGATCCGCACAAGACCATGTTCCTCCCCTACGGGACCGGCGCAGTCCTCGCCCGCGACGGCGCGACCCTCGTCGATGCGTTCAGCGCGAGCGCGGACTATATCCGCCCGTTCGCCGAAACGGACGTGGGCCCTTCGCCGGGCGACCTTTCGCCGGAGCTGACCCGCCATTTCCGCGCGCTGAGGCTTTGGCTTCCGCTTCAGCTCGCCGGCGTGGGCGCCTTCAGGGCGGCCCAGTCCGAGAAGATCGCGCTCGCCCGCTACTTCCACGAACGTCTTTCGGCCCTGCCGGGATGGGAAACCGGGTTTCCGCCGGACCTCTCGATCGTGGCGTTCCGTTACCGGCCGCCGAGCGGCGATTCGGACTCCTTCAACCGAAGCCTCCTGCACAGGCTCCAGGAAGAGGGGCGGGTATTCCTCAGCGGTACCCGAATCGGCGGCGCCGACTGGCTTCGCTGCGCGATGCTGTCCTTCCGCACCCATGTCGAGCATGTCGACGAGGCGATCGGCGTCCTCGCCCGCCTCGCCGCGGCATTGGAGGCGGAATGACCCAGGCCCTGGAGATGAGCCCCGGCCGGGAGAGGTTCGCAAAGCCGCTTTTCCTTCTGACGGTGCTTACCGGCTCCTTCCTGCTCTTCCTCACCCAGCCGATGATCGCGAGGATGGCGCTGCCCCGGCTCGGCGGGGCCCCGGCGGTGTGGAACAGCGCGATGCTGGTCTATCAGGGCCTGCTCCTTGCCGGTTACGCCTATGCCCATTTCCTGACCCGGATCCGCCCGCGGCGGCAGGCGGGGCTTCACCTGGCGCTGTTCGCGGTGGCGGCCCTGTGGCTTCCGATCGGAGTCTCGGGGGCGGTGCTTCCGGCCGACTCCGTGCCGGCCTTGTGGGCGCCATGGTTTCTGGCGAGCTCGATCGGGCCGCTCTTCTTCATCGTCTCGGCCCAGGCGCCGCTGATGCAGCGATGGTACGCTTTGGAGGGCGCGCGCGGCGATCCCTATCCGCTCTACGCGGCGTCCAATCTCGGGAGCTTCGCGGGCCTGCTCTCCTATCCTCTGCTGGTCGAGCCGCTGCTGACGCTCCATCAGCAGAGCCTCCTCTGGTCGGCGGGCTACCTTCTTCTCGTGATGATGGTGGTAGCCTGCGCTCTCACCGTTCCCGCGGCGGCCGTGGAAGCCATGCCCAAGGCGCAAGGACCGGCGCCGTCCTGGCGCCGGCTCCTCCACTGGGTTGCGCTCGCCGCCGTGCCTTCGGGGCTGATGCTCTCGACGACGACTCACCTGACCACCGACATCGTCGCGGTCCCGCTGCTCTGGGTGCTTCCGCTGGCCCTCTATCTGCTCAGCTTCGTCATCGCCTTCGCCCACCGGCGCGGCGCCGCCAACGTCATCGTCGCGATCGCGCCGCTCTTCCTTCTCGTCGCCGGCGGCTTCGCCTTCAGCGGCGGATCCGACCAGCCCTTCTTCACCGCGACCCTGGGCCTGCTGCTGCTCTTCATCATCGCGGTCGCGCTCCATGCCGAGATGTACCGCCGGCGGCCCGAGCCGGCCCATCTCACCGCCTTCTACCTCGCCATGGCGGTCGGGGGCGTGTTCGGCGGGGCCTTCTGCGCGATCCTCGCGCCCACCCTGTTCGACTGGGCCTATGAGCATCCGCTGCTGATTGTCGCCGCCGCACTGCTGATGCCGCAAACGCCGTTCATCCCCTGGGCCCAGGCCATGCCGGCGCCGATGCGTTGGCTGCTCGCGGCCGGGCTCCTGGCCCTGTCCTGGGCGGTCGACCAGAATCTGGGCCCATTCACCGGGCCCGTCATGGCCCTGGCCGGAAGCGTCCTCATCTCGCTCGTCGCGCTCGCCTTCATCGGCCGGAACCTGGTCTTCGCCGCGGGCCTTCTCGCCCTGATGCTGAGCTACGGCGGCTGGACCAAGCTCGAGGAAAGCGGGGAGGGGATCCGGACCCGCTCCTATTTCGGAGTCTATACCGTCACCACCCGGCGAAGCCCGCCGTCGCGGCAGCTGACCCACGGAACCACGCTCCACGGAGTGCAGAACCTGACCCCGGGCGGAGAGACCGAGCCCACCTCTTATTACGCCCGCCGCTCGGGCGTCGGCCATGCGATCGGGGCGCTTCCGGTCTTCCACAGCCCCAACGCGGCGGTGGGCGTGGTCGGGCTCGGCACCGGAACCCTCTCCTGCTACGCCCGGCCGGGTCAGGACTGGCGCTTCTTCGAGATCGATCCGGCGATGGTCCGGATCGCCAGGAACCCGGCCATCTTCACGTTCCTCTCGCGCTGCGCTCCGCAGGCGAAGGTGGTGCTTGGCGACGCCCGGCTGAGCCTTTCGAGAGAGCCCGCGGGCCGGCTCGACCTGCTCGCCGTCGACGCCTTTTCGTCCGACGCGATCCCGATCCATCTCCTCACCCGCGAGGCGCTCCAGGTCTATCGGCGGGCGCTGAAACCGGACGGGCTCTTGCTCCTCCACATCTCCAACCGCTATCTCGACCTCGAGCCTGTGCTCGCCGCGGCGGCGAAGAGGGACGGCTGGCACGCGGCCGCCTTCGATTATTCGCCCGAGCCGGGCGAGGAGGCTCGCAATCTGTCCCGCTCCATCTGGGTGGCGATGACGAGGAACAAGGACAGCCTGATGACCTTGCGAATCGCGAGCGCCGAAGATGCCCATCTCTGGCGGCCGCTGCTGGCGCGGCCGGGCTTTCCCGGCTGGACCGACGATTATGCGAGCATCCTGCCTTTGCTGGAGGACTGGCAGGCCTGGCTGCCGGGCGTGCTCAAGCCATGACGATCGAGACCGAGAGGCTGAGGCTGCGCGAGTGGCGCGAGGAGGATATCGAGCCCTTCATCCGCCATTTGAACGTCGAGCCGGTGATGCGCTGGCTCGCCGGAGTGCGGACCCGGGAGCAGCAGGAGGCCTCCGTTCGAGAGCGCTTCATGGTCTGGCAGGACACGCTGGGCTTCACTTTCTGGGTGGTCGAACGGAAAGAGGATGAGGCGCTTCTGGGCTTTTGCGGACTGAAGATGGCCGACGATCCCGGCAGCCCGGTGGAGGGCGATTATGAGATTGGCTGGAGGCTGCGCGAGGATGCCTGGGGGCAGGGCTATGCGAAGGAGGCGGCGACCGCGTCGCTCGATTTCGCCTTCGACCGGCTTGGGGTCGAGCGGGTCGTCGCACTCACCGTCGAAGGCAACGCGCCGAGCTGGGGGCTGATGATCCGGCTCGGAATGGTGCGTCGGGCCGACCTCGATTACGACACCGCCCAGTGGGCCGACGGGACGGTCATCGTCTACGAGATAAGGCGCGAGCAATGGCGAAGCTGATCCCGTTCGGCGGCAAGGCGCCGCTTGTCGACCCGTCCGCCTTCGTCGCTCCGGGCGCGGTTCTGATCGGCGACATCGAGGTCGGGCCGGAAGCGAGCATCTGGTACAATTGCGTGCTGAGGGGCGACGTCAACCGGATCCGGATCGGCGCCCGCACCAACATCCAGGACGGCAGCGTCCTCCACGTCGATTCGCCGAAGCCCGGAAGCCCGGATGGACTTGCGACGATCATCGGCGAGGACGTCCTCATCGGCCATATGGCGATGGTCCATGGCTGCATTCTCCACGACCGCGCCTTCGTCGGCCTGGGCGCGATCGTCATGGACGGCTGCGAGATCGGGAGCGGCGGGATGCTCGCCGCCGGAGCGCTCCTCACGCCCGGCCGCCGGATCCCAGCGGGCCAGCTCTGGGCCGGCCGGCCGGCCAAATATGTCCGCGACCTCAGCGAGGCGGAGCTTGCCGGCCAGCAAGCGGGAGTCGCCCATTACGTCGCTTTGGCGAAGCTCCACGCCGAGATTGTCCGATCCGCTTGAGCCCCAGACCCGAAATCGGAAATTGGTGCCTGGCACCAATTTATAAGTCTTTGATTTCCATTGCGACGTGAGCGGCGAGCGCAGCAAATCAGAGGCGGAGAAGGCTTTCCCCGAGTTGCTTGAGCCGGTCCGACTGCGAGTCGGTCAGGGCCTGCAGCTCGACGGCGGCAGCGCGCAGCCGTTCAGAGTCGGCCGGGCCGAGCGTCCCAGCGCTGGTGCGCTCGACGGCCAGCCGGTCGAGATC
>DASVUW010000414.1:0-3884 GCA_036386845.1 Allosphingosinicella sp.
AAGATGATCCGCATGATCATCCTCGAGATGGAGGAGACCCTCGTCGAGGTTCGCGCCTCCGCCGCGCGCACGATCGCCGATCAGAAGGAGATGCGGCGCCAGATCTCCCGGCTCGACAAGCTGCAGGAAAGCTGGGTCGAGAAGGCTGAACTGGCCTTGTCGAAAGGCCGCGAGGATCTCGCCAAGGCGGCCTTGGTCGAGAAGCAGAAGGCCGGCGACATGGCCGACAGCCTCCGGACGGAGATCGAGGTGCTCGACGACGCGCTCCGCGCCTCGGAGGCCGACATCGCCAAGCTCCAGGGTAAGCTGCGCGAGGCGCGCACCCGCCAGAACGCCATTCAGAGCCGGCTCGAAAGCGCCAACCAGCGCGCCAAGCTTCGCGAAATGTATTCGGGCCCGAAGGTCGACGATGCCTTCTCCCGCTTCGACATTCTCGAGCGCCGGGCGGACGATGCCGAGGGCCGCGCCGAAGCCCTTGCGCTGGGCGCTCCGCCCAAGACGCTCGACGAGGAGATCGCGGAGCTGCGCAATTCCGAAAAAGTGGATGCCGAGCTCGAAGCGCTCAAGGCCCGAATGAGCAAGAAGGAGGGCTGAGGCGATGGAAGAGGTGATCATCCCGATCGTCATCGTGGGCATGCTGTTCATAGGCCTGCCCTGGCTCGTCTTCCACTACATCACCCGCTGGAAGACGGCGGCGACGCTCACCAACGAGGACGAGAGGCTCATGGAGGAGCTTTACGACCTCGCCCGCCGGCTCGACGACCGCATGTGCTCGATCGAGCGGATCATGACCGCCGAGAACCCCAACTGGAGAGCGATCTCCTGCGACCCCGCCTCGACCGGGATCGAGGACCGACTCGCCGCCCCGGCCCGCCAGAGGATCGGACAATGAGCGCCACCCACACCAAATTCTACCTCGACAAGCAGAACCGCAAGCTGAAGGGCGTCTGCGCCGGGATCGCCGATTATACGGGCGTCGACGTGGCGATCATCCGGATCGGCCTCGTCATCCTGACCCTCGTCGGCGGCGGCCCCTGGACGATCATCGCCTATCTGGTCGCGGCCTGGCTGGCGCCCGTCAAGCCGCAGGCGATCGTCAACGAGACTCCCGAGCAGACCAAATTCTGGCAGGGCGTCCGGGCCTCGCCGACCCGCACCGTCAGGGACGTCCGCTCCCGCTTCCGCGAGATCGACCGCCGGCTGGCCGAGGTCGAGACCTACGTGACCAGCTCCAACAGCCGGCTCGCCCGCGAGATCGAGCAGCTGCGCTGAAGCGCGAGACAGACGGAAGGGGAGGAAAATGGACGACGTCGAAATCGCAGTCTTCATCGTCATCATGACCGTGCTGGTCGCGACGGCGGTGCTCATGCTGAACTGGATCCGAGGCCGTCATCGCATAGCCGAGGTCGGGGCCCGCAACCTGCACATGCCCGACGCCGGCCGCGAGATCGAGTTGCTCAGCCGGGAAAATGCCGGATTGAGGGGCAAGGTCGACAGGCTCGAGGAGCGGCTCTCGGTGCTCGAGCGGATCGCCACCGACCCCGCGCAGCGGACCGCCCGCGAAATCGAGAGCCTACGCTGATAATCGAAACAGGGGGATTGATAGAATGGACATACCTTTCAGCCAGCTGGCGCCTTTGATCGGAATCCTCGGAGTCCTCGCCATCGGCGGCTGGATCCTGACGACCTGGCTGAGGATCAAGCACGGCTACCCGCTCGACGGCGCCTGGGGCCAGGCGGTCTACCCGAAGACGGGCGACGAAGCCC
Organism: Allosphingosinicella sp.; assembly: GCA_036386845.1. Lineage (GTDB taxonomy): Bacteria > Pseudomonadota > Alphaproteobacteria > Sphingomonadales > Sphingomonadaceae > Allosphingosinicella. The sequence continues at coordinate 1,768 of DASVUW010000414.1, forward strand.
TCGAGCGGATCAAGCTCATCTCCTCGGAGAATGCGCAGCTTCGCGCCGAGCTGGGGTCGATCAAGGACCGGCTGGCGACCGTCGAGCGGATCGTCACCGACGACGGCCATCGGCTGACCCAGGAGATCGAGGCCCTGCGGCTTCCAAGGAATTGAACGCGCTCGAACCCGAAGGGATGAGGAAGTGATGGCGACCTGGATCTGGGTATTGATCCCGCTGGCGGCGATCTTCGCAGGCGTGATGAAGCGCTGGCTGGACGTCAAGGAGAAGCAGATGGAAGCGGTGAGCCGGGCCGCGATCGAGCGGGCCGAGCGCTACGCGGCCCAGACGGAGCGGCTCGAGGAGCGGGTCCGGGTGCTCGAGCGGATCGCCACTTCCAAGGGTCTCGGGATCGCCGAGGAGATCGAGCAGCTGCGCGACCAGCGGCCGGTCGCCTGAGCCGGCGCGAGGAGGAAGAGATGAACCCATTCGAGATGGTTGTCCTGATCGTGGCGATCGTGATGATCGCGAGCGTTCTCAAGACCCGAATAAGCGGGGGCCGCCGAAGCAACCGGGTGGGCGAGGCGCCTCACGAGGCGGACGAGAATGCCCGGCTCAAGTCCGAGGTCCGGGCGCTTCACGAGCGAATCGCCGTGCTCGAGCGGATCACGGTCGAGAAGGAGAACAGCCTCGAGCGCGAGATCGAGAAGCTTCGCGACCGCTAGGAGCCGGAATAAGATGAACGACCTCGCCAGTCTCGCCGCTTTGACCGGATCGGGCCTGCTCGCGATCGGGCTGACCAGCGCTGCGCTTCTCAAGGCCTGGCACGGCTGGCTGGAGGTGAGGCGGGTCGAGCTTGCGGCGCGCCGGGGCCTGGGCAAGGGCTCGAGTGCTCCTAAGGAACTTGCCGAACTGCGCGCCCGGGTGCGGCGGCTGGAGACCATCGCGAGCGGTGACGAGGCTTAGAGCGTCCCCTCCCTGGAAGGGAGGGGTTAGGGGTGGGTAGGCGAGCGTAGCGAGACTTTTCCATCGTCGGAGTTTCGGCCGCCTTCGGCGGACCCACCCCCAACCCCTCCCTTCCAGGGAGGGGAGCCACAATAGCTCCGCTCCTCTTTGCCTTCCGCCTTCGCTCTGGTAGCGCCCCCGCCATGCCCTCCCCTTCCCTTGCCGACGTCGAAGCCGATTACGAGCTGCTCGAGCCCGACGACCGCTACCGGCTGCTGATCGACCTCGGCCGGGCGCTGGAGCCGATGCCGGACGCCTTGAAGACGGAGGCGACGCTGGTCCGGGGCTGCTCCGCCTCGGTCTGGCTCTATCCGGTCCCCCAGCCGGACGGCCGGCTCCATTTCCTCGCGGACAGCAATGCGGGGATCACCAAGGGCATCGTCGCCCTCGTCCTGCTCGCGGTTCAGGACCGGAGCCCGAGGGAGATACTCGCGACGGACGTCGAGGCGGCGCTCGAGCCCTTCGACCTCAAGAGCCAGCTCAGCTCCAACCGCACGCAGGGGATTCCCAACATGATCGCCCTCGTCCGCGAGACCGCCGCCCGGCTGGCGCAATGAGCCGGTTCGCGACGGATGGCGGCTTCGATCCGGAGCTGTTCACCGAGTTCGCCCGAAAGGTCGGCCATGGCGGGGCGCTCGGGATCCTCTATGTCGGCCACGGCGAGGACTGGGTGGAGCTCGGCCTCGACTGGAAGGAGAAGCTGGTCGGGGTGCCGGAGACGGGCGTTCTCGCCTCCGGGCCGATCGTCAGCCTGATGGACATGGCGACCAGCATGGCGATCTGGGTCAAGCTCGGCCGCTTCCGGCACCAGGCGACTCTCGACATGCGGGTCGACTATCTGAGGCCGGCGGAGCCGGGAAAGCGGATCGTGGGCCGGGGCGAATGCTATGGCGTGACGAGGAGCGTCGGCTTCGTGCGGGGGCTGGCGCATGACGGGGCTCCGGGCGATCCCGTCGCCCACGTGACGGGGACGTTCATGTTCACGGAGTGACCGTCACCCCGGCGAAAGCCGGGGCCTCATGACGAGTTGGCGCTGGCTGGTCCTGAGGTCCCGGCTTTCGCCGGGATGACGCTTGCAGTCAGCCGCCGTTCTTCCGCTCTTCCGACTTGCGCAGAACGTCATAGGCTGCCTG